>JALOTR010000073.1 GCA_025457805.1 Akkermansiaceae bacterium
CCCGCCGGCATCAACTCCGCACTCCAGAGACAAACCATCGATGGCATCGCCACACTTAACTCGATCTACGGCGAACACGCCTCCGACCCGGAAATCCGCACCCGCATCGCCCAATACGAACTCGCCTTCAAGATGCAAACCAGCGTGCCGGACGTCGCGAATTTCGCCAGTGAGAGTGCCGAGACGCGCAAACTCTATGGCACCGGCGAAAAACCGGACGGCAGCTTCGCCTCGAACTGCCTCATGGCCCGACGCATGGCCGAACGCGGCGTGCGCTTCATCCAACTCTACCACACCGGCTGGGATCACCACAGCAGCATTGACAAGAAGATCAAACAACAGACCAAGGAAGTCGATCAAGGCTCCGCCGCTCTCGTCATGGATCTCAAGCGGCGGGGACTGTTAGAAGATACTCTCGTCATCTGGGGCGGGGAGTTCGGCCGCACGCCGATGAGCCAGGGCGGCAACGGTCGCGACCACCACACCAAGAGCGGCGCGATGTTCCTCGCCGGGGGCGGTATCCAAGGGGGCACCACCTATGGCGAAACGGACGACTTTGGTTTCGCTGCCATTCGGGATCCCTTCCACGTCCACGATTTCCACGCCACCATGCTCCACCTACTCGGCATCGATCACCTCAAGCTCACCTACAAATATGCGGGCCGCAATTTTCGCCTCACCGATGTCTTCGGCAAGGTGGTGGAGAAAGTCCTCGCCTGAAGTCGCCATGCAACGCCGTCATTTCATAGCCACCGCCGCCCTCGCCGCCGGGCCGAACATCCTCACCGCCGCAAAAACCGCAGAGCCGCCGCTCATCGTCGGCCACGGCTCCCACCGCTATCGGGTGGAAAAGAGTTGGTCGAAGGCGGATCACGCGAAGATTTTGTTAGAGAACTGCCATGAAATGGTCCAGTCCACCGATGGCCGCCTATTCCTCGTCACCGACCACCCGAAGAACAACATCCTCATCTACAACACCGATGGCAGCTTGCTCGACCATTGGACCCTGAACTCCAAGACCGCCCACGGACTCACGCTGCAGCGCGAAGGCGGCGTCGATTTTCTCCACATCACCATGACCGACGGCAGGGTCGTGAAAACCACCTTGGACGGCGAGGTTCTGTTGGAACTCGATCCGCCCCACAAGACCGGTGCCTATACGGCGGACCTGCCCTACCACCCCACCGAGACCGCGATCGGCCCGAATGGCGACATCTACGTGATCGACGGCTACGGCTCCCAGTTCATCCTCCGCTACTCGGCGGAGGGAAAATTTCTCGGGAAATTCGGTGGCAGAAGCTCGATGCCGGAGAAGCCCGGGAAATTCATGCAGGCCCACGGCATCGCGCTCGACACCCGCGGCACGGAACCGCTGCTCGTCTGCACCGCACGCATCCGCAACGAACTCGCCTGGTTCACCCTCGATGGGAAACACCAACGCACGGCATACTATCCGGGTGCCTATCTCAGCCGCCCCGTCATCCACGGCGAGAACCTCTACTCCGCAGTTTGCTTCGGCTTCCGTGAAAACGATTACCGCATGTGGACAGGACGCGGGTTCATCCTCATCCTCGACAAGGACAACAAAGCTATCTCCTGCCCCGGCGGCGCAACTCCGCTTTATGAAAACGGAACACTCAAGGCTCTCATGAAAGAAGGCAACCTCGTCAACAATGGCCATGATGTTTGCATCGATCACAACAAAGACCTCTACCTCTGCCAGTGGAACTCCGGCAGGGTCCCTCCTTACAAACTCCAGCGTCTTCCCATCTAACATTAACTTTCTCGATCATGAGTAAGAACGTCACCTCCCCACCCCGTTTACAAACCCGCCCCAAGTTCAGGTTATATGCAACACTCGGCCTGTGCATGGCGGCTCTATCCGCCCATGCCGCCCAGATCCGCTACCAGCCTGCGGTCGAGAAGACCGCACCCAAGACCTTGGAATATGATGTGGCCGTCTATGGTGGCACCCCTGCCGGGGTCACCGCTGCGGTGCAGGCCGCGCGACTCGGCAAGTCCGCCGTCCTGATTTCCTTCAACGGCTTCGTCGGAGGCATGACTTCGGGCGGGCTGACGGCTTCCGACCTCGGCCAGAAGGACTCCATCGGTGGCATGGCCCTCGAGTTCTACCAACGCGTGGGCAAGATGACAAAATTCAGCCCTTCGCAGGCAGAGGCCCTCTACAGGACCAAGCTGGATGAGGCAGGCGTCACACTACTGCTCAACCGGCCGCTGGTTTCCGCGACAGTCGAGTCCGCGCGGATCGTATCCATTGATCTGCAGACCGGCGAAACCGTCCAGGCGAAGATGTTTGTCGATACCACCTACGAAGGCGACCTGCTCGCCGCCGCCAACGTGTCCTATCATGTCGGACGCGAACCTTCATCGACCTATAACGAGTCCCTCGGCGGACAATGGCAGGAGGTCTCGTGGAAAGACACCTATCAGTTCTGCCGCCTGCCGATCAGCCCCTTTGTCGAGCCGGACGATCCGCAGTCCGGCCTGCTTCCCGAGATCGCCAAAGAGCCTGCCGGAAAACCAGGGGAGGGGGATTTCAAGGTGCAGGCGTATAACTTCCGGGTCCAGATGTCCAAGGCTGAGGACCGGATCCCCTTTCCCCGTCCAGACGGCTACGATGCCGGCCGCTACGCGCTGCTCGCCCGTTTCCTCAACTTCGATCCCGAGGTGGAATGGGTGCTCAATTATACAGTCAAACCGATGACCGACGGCCCGGTCCAGCTCCGCCCCGGCGACAGCAACAACGCCGGCAGTTTCTCAACCGATTATGTTGGCGGCAACTACCGCTGGCCGGACGGTACCTACACTCCCGGGTCGTTCGCGACGCTGCCACCACCCCGCCGTGGCCTGCCGGTTCCGCTGCCGAAGTTGTATGAGATCCGCGAGAAGATTTTCCAGGACCACATCAACTATCAGATGGGCCTCTATCATTTCCTTGCCAATGACCCCCAAGTGCCCGCGGAACTGCGCGAGCGGGTGAAGAAGTTCGGCCTGGATCCCAAGGAATTTCCGGACACCGGCCATTGGCCGCACCAACTTTACATCCGCGAGGGACGGCGCATGGTTTCCGACTACGTCATGACCCAGGCCAACTGCGAGAGGGAGCGCATCGCCGAGGATTCGATCGGCCTCGCTTCCTACCCGATGGATTCCCATTTCTGCCAGCGCGTGGTGGTCGAGGAGAACGGCAAAACCACCGTGCGCAACGAGGGCGGCTTCGGGCACAAATGCAAGAACGGCCCCTATCCCGTTTCCTATCGCTCCATCGTCCCGAAAAAAGGGGAAAGCGAAAACCTTCTCGTGCCGGTTTCACTTTCCTCTTCCCACGTCGCCTTTGGCTCGATCCGCATGGAACCCGTCTTCATGATCCTCGGCCAGAGCGCCGGGACCGCCGCCTCGCTCGCGATTGATGCCAACCAAGCCGTGCAGGATGTGCCTTATGAAAAACTCAAGGAATTGCTCATGAAACAAGGCCAGCAGCTGTGACAGATTCTCATGCAATCCGCCCTCACTCCGATGACCCGAATCCTCCCCTTGATCCTGGCGGTGTGGCCGCTCGCCACGCTGCCCGCTGCTGAAACAATCGCCCGAAAACCCAATATTCTCCTCATCCTCGCCGACGACTTCGGCTACGGGGATGTTGGCGTGCATGGCTGCACGGACATTCCAACGCCGAACATCGATGCCTTCGCCCGCTCGGGTATCCGCTTCAGCAGCGGCTATGTGACCGGCCCCCTCTGCAGCCCGACCCGCGCGGCCGTGATGACCGGGCGCCACCAGTGCCGCTTCGGCCATGAGTTCAACCCGCCCGCGGTCACCGAACCGAATCCGGGGAATCTCGCCCTCGACCTGCGCGAGACCACCTTCGCCGACCGCATGAAAAGCGCGGGCTATGTAACCGGCGCGCTGGGAAAATGGCACCTCGGCGAAGGGGAGTCTTACCATCCGCTGAGCCGCGGGTTTGACGAGTTCTTCGGCTTCACTGGCGGCGCACATTCCTACTTCAAGGCTGGCGACAAACGCTACGGACCGATCGTCCGCGGCCGCCAATCCGTCGAGCTGAAAGGCTATCTCACGGACGTTCTGGCAGATGAGGCAAACGATTTCATGGAGCGCCACCGCGCGAAGCCGTTCTTCCTCTACCTCGCGTTCAACGCGCCCCACACGCCGATGGAAGCACCGCCGGAGGCTCTGGCGAGGTTTTCATCCATCGAGGATCCGAAGCGGCGTGTCTATGCGGCCGTCACGTGGAAAATGGATGAGGCCATCGGCCGGGTGACCCGGAAGCTGCGCGAATTGGAACTGGAAGACCAAACCCTGGTGTTTTTCCTCAGCGACAACGGCGGCTCGCTCGTCCAGGGGGCGGCGCCCAACGGGGCGACCAACACGCCCCTGCGCGGCGGCAAGACCCAGTTGCTGGAAGGTGGCATCCGGGTGCCCTTCATGGTTTCCTGGCCCGGCGTGCTGCCGGCCGGCAAGGTGGATGACCGTCCCGTGATCCAGCTCGACATCGTGACCACCGCGCTCGCCGCTGCGGGCGTGGAGATTGATCCCGCGTGGAAACTCGATGGCACCGACCTGCTGCCCTACCTGACCGGCAAAAACGCGGGCCAACCGCATGACTCGCTCTTCTGGCGCCACGGCGGCCAATGGGCGGTGCGCCAGGGTCCTTGGAAGCTGGTTCGGTGGCTCGACCGGCGCGATAACGACGCCGAAAGCCGGATGACCGAGCCGGAGCTTTACAACCTCACGGAAGACATCGGCGAACAGCATAACCTAATCGCCACCCAGCCGGAAAAAGCGCGCGCGTTGCAGGCGGCGTGGGACGACTGGAACAAAGACAACATCGCGCCTGTCCGAGCCAAAGATGCACACAAAAAAGCGCCCCCGACGACGAAGCAGAAACCGAAATGAGCGATCATCACCCTGCGCGATGAAAACAGTCCTCACCCTTGGTCCCCCTGAAACCCACCACTCATGAAACTGCTTACTCTCTTCACCGCCTTCTTCATCCTTGTCGCCCCCTCCTTCGCGCAGACACCGGAGAGGAGAGGAGACATCGGTGCCGACGCGCCCGCAGGCAGGATTTACACCTACAAGCAGAGCGCCGGAAAACCGCGCCAGATGGAGGTCTATTTCCCGCCGGATCACGATCCCGCGAAGTCGAAAGTGCCCGGCCTCATCCTCTTTCACGGCGGTAGTTGGGGCGGGGGCACGCTCGCCCAGTTCCGCGTCGCCTGTGCTTACTTCGCCAGCCGCGGGCTCGTCTGCGCCACAGCGGAGTATCAGAAGCTCGGCGCGGCCGACGCCAAGAAACTGCCCCCAGGCGAAACGAAGAAACGGGTGTGCATCACCGACGCCAAAAGCGCCATCCGCTGGTTCAAGGAGCAAGCGGATGACATCGGTATCGACCCGCAGAGCATCATCACAGGCGGCGGCTCGGCGGGCGGACACATCAGCGCGCTGGCAACGATGAACCCCGGCCTCAACGACCCGGCGGACCCGAAGGACATCGATACCCGTGTCGTCGCCTACCTCTGGTTCAATCCCGCGTTTTCCCCCGGGGACAAGAATGACCCCGAAGTCGACATCCTCCGCCATTTGAAGGCGGAGCTCCCGCCCGCCATCGTCTTCTTTGGTGATCAGGACAACTGGAGGAAAGGCTGGGACATCGCCCAGGCGAAATGGGAATCCCTCGGCACCCAAAGCATCGACCTGAAAATCGCCCCAGGCCAAGCGCACAGCTTCTTCAACAAAGACCCCTGGCAAACCGTCACCCTGATCGCCGCCGACCGCTTTCTCGTCCAACAAGGGCTTCTAACCGGCGAACCCACGCTCCAAGCCCCGGCCACGGGGGAGAAACTCGTTCCGGCTGCGGATGCAAGCACCAGCAACAAGGTTTACTACCCGCAGGTGGCTCCCACGAAAGAGGCCGTTTTGGTGTGCTTCCGCGATTGGCCGGAGGGGAAATCACCGGCCGGAGTAGGCAAGAGAATTGCTCGAAACTTCCTGCCGCGAGGTCACTATCAGGATCATGAGCTACTCCGCTATCCGGATGCGATCGTCTGGTTTGGCGCTCTCAAGTTGGCCCGCGAGACAGGAGATAACGAACTGGCCGGGCAGCTCATTCGCAGATTCGACAGGTATCTGGAAAATCCAAAGCTCGTGCGCGACAAATTCCATGTGGACTACGCAGTCCTCGGCATTGTGCCGCTCGAGCTTTACCGACTGACCCAAGATCCCGCATTGAAGAAACTCGGGATGCACCGTGCCGATGGACAGTGGCTCAATCCGACAGCCGATGGGGTGACCGCTCAGGCGCGTTACTGGGTCGATGATATTTATATGATCGCAGCCATTCAGACCGCAGCCTACCGGGTCACCAACGATCCGGTATATCTTGATCGAGCAGCCTTCACCATCGCGACTTACTTGAAACGCTTGCAAAAGGAAGACGGGCTCTTCTGGCATGCCGAGGATTCGCCTTTTGTCTGGGGTCGTGGAGTCGGTTGGTATGCGGCCGGCATGACAGAGATCCTCAAGTGTCTTCCTGCAAGCCATCCAAATTACCCGGCCATCATGGGTGGCTATCAAAAAATGATGGCAGCGCTTCTCAAAAACCAAGCACCGTCCGGGTTATGGCGCCAGTTGGTGGACAAGCCGGAAACCTGGGAAGAAACATCAGGCTCCGGCATGTTCGCCTACGCCATGGTCACGGGAGTCCGGCGCGGCTGGCTTGATCCTGAGACATACGGGCCAGCGGCGCGCAAGGCATGGCTGGCGCTCGTTGATCAAATCGATAATAGCGGCAACCTGCAACAGGTCTGTGTGGGCACCAACAAAGCCGCGAAGGAGGTCGGCCCGGACCTGGAGCAGCAATACCAGTTCTATCTGAATCGAGCACGTGTTGCAGGCGATTATCACGGTCAGGCTCCCCTGTTATGGACTGCCGCCGCCTTACTCGAAAAGGAGGCGCAATGAGTTATCACAATCAAAAAATCCATATCGCACATGACCTTCCTTCGTCTTCCGCTTCACTTGTTTGCATGTTAGGTCGCGAGCCCACTTCTAGGCCAGGCACCGGGCATCCATGCGGAATACGATGCCGGGCTGCAGGCCCAGATGCCTTTGGAACAAGGTTGGCAAAGCCCGCCCCGATGGGCGCAGACCCATATCAACGTCTCGGAGCGAAGACGCAGTTCAGTTCCGCCGCCGCGGAGGCGCTCTACCGGGCAAAGCTCGCCGAGGCCGGCGTGACGGTGCCGCTCGGACAGCCACTGGAGTCGGTCGAGATGAAGGGCAACCGCATCATTTCCGCGACATTCGAAACCGGCCTGACCATCAAGGACGCGATCTTCATCGACGCGACCTATGAGGGTGACCCGATGGCTGCCGCGAACGTCTCTTATACTGTCGGCCACGAACAGCGCGGCACCTATGACGTTTCGCTCGCCGGCCAATGGCAAACGGTTTCCAGCCGCTCCATCGTACCGAAGAAAGCGGAATGTGAAAACCTGTTGGTTCCCCTCAGCCTATCCGCCTCGCATGTCGCCTTCGGCTCCATCCGCATGGAACCGGTGTTCATGATCCTCGGCCAAAGCGCCGGGACCTCCGCCATAGCCATCGCGGGCAAGCAGGCTGTCCAGGATGTTTCCTATGAAAGACTGAAGGAACTGTTGCTGAAACAAGGCCAAGAACTATGACGGATTTCATGAAACCTCGGAGAGCATTCCTGCCTTATCCGGGAAAGCACATGGTTGTCAGGCTCGCTCTTCTGATGGGAAGCCTGGCCATGCCAGCCGGAGCCATCGAACCCACCAGCCACGACGCGGACATCGACCGCGCGCGCGAGGAGGTGGGGAAAACACCCACCACCGCCGAGAACTACCGCGACCGCTCGCTGCTGATGTTCCTCTGGCTCGCCGCCCTTCAACAACAGGGCGCGGACACGTATCCGTTCTTCGATATCGACAGGAAATACTATCAATTCGAGAACGTGATCCTCGGCCAGCAGGGTGCGGCGAGTGAGGAGGCACTGCGCGGGATGAGCCGGACCATCGACGAAGGCTTCGCCAAGTTGGAGGAGATCCAGACTAAGCTCCTTAAGGACGGCACGATTTTCAAACCTTTCACTGCCGACCCCGCGACGGCTCCCACCGGCGGCGACATGGACGCCGATTGGCCGATGTTCCAGGGCAACAAGCACAACACAGGCCACACCACCGCGCCCGGCCCGAAGACCGGTAGGTTGGCTTGGAAATTCCCGGTGGGACTGGGCTGGTATGCGCGGCCGACCGTCGAGGGCGACCGGGTTTATGTGGCCTCGCCCGGCATGCATACCACGAGCCTTTGCCTCGACCTGGAGACCGGAAAGGAGATTTGGAAATCGACCCAGACGCATCCGCTGTTAGGGATCTACAAATATCCGGCGATCATGTCCACGCCGGTGATCGCGGGCAACCGGATCATCCTGCGCGAGGTCAACAGCCACGGCGGCAACGAAGGGCAGGCGCGCAACCTCGTTTACCTCGACAAGAAGACCGGCAAAACGCTCGCACGGAAATTCGCGGGGCACATCGATTACCGCACGCAGGTCGCTCCGGTGGCGAGCAACGGGAAATACACGGTCTATCCGTTCGGAGTGCACGACATCTACGGCTCGCCCGCGATCTGCCAGAATTTCAACCGCCTGATCTGCGCGGATGTGGACAACAACCGCAGGCTCTGGGATTTCAACGTCGGCGACATCGATGCCCTCGCCGAGCCGGTGATGACGGCGGATCGCGTGCTGCAGGGCACCACCGAGGGCTACCTCTATTCGCTGAATCTTGCGGGCACCAAACATTCATTGGTCGCATGGAAATTCCATACGGAGGGTGCAGTGAATACGGCGGTCACCGTAGCAGAAGGAAACGTTTATTTCGGATCGAACGGCGGTGTGCTCTACGCGCTTAACGAATCCGATGGCTCGCCCGTATGGGAAACCCGCATCGACCCGGTCGAAAAAGGCGCGC
>JALOTR010000074.1 GCA_025457805.1 Akkermansiaceae bacterium
GCTTGGTGGGCCGGGAAAATGATCCATCAAACGAAGGGCGTCCCTGTGGGTCTCATTGATAACTCCGTGGGCGGTAGCGGCGCGGAAGCCTGGTTGCCACGTGAAATCCTCGAAGCGCGCAAGGAATATGCTGATTTGTTAGATGAAACATGGATCGATTCCGAACGCATCGGCCACTGGGCCCGTGGACGGGCCAAACTCAACCTCGGCGGGAAAAGCGGCAATCATCCGTTCCGACCCGGTTTTCTCTTCGATTCCGGCGTGCGTTGGTGGCGTGATTTTCCTCTAACAGGAGTGATGTGGTATCAAGGCGAAACCAATGCGGAGATCCTCGATGATGCATGGAACGAACGCCTCATCACCGATCTCGTGCAAGGTTGGCGCAAGGTGCTCGCCCAACCGGATCTGCCATTTTTCATGGTCCAGCTTCCCCGCATCGGCGGCGATGATCCGCTTCGCCGCGGTTGGCCGCAATTCCGTGCGGTGCAAGCACGTGCAGCGGAAAAGCTGAAGCACGTTTCCCTCATCGAGACCGTCGATCTCGGCTGGGACAGCCCGGACGTGCACCCACCAGACAAACGCCCGGTGGGCGAGCGGCTGGGAAGGGTAGCTGTGGAGTGAAAGGACGAAACTGACGAAGCAATGATGGATCGGCGATATCGGATCGCCGAATCGGGTGGCTGGCTCCGATCGTGGCGCCGGGGGCGATGTTGTGCCAGCCGCAGGAGGCTTTTGCCTCAAGGTCACGTCGAGTATTCCGCAGATTCTGCGATCCTACCCAGAATGCCCGATTTGGCACAAAATCCGCCTCGCCATTTCCCGCCGACTTGATAGTTCGACATCAGAGATTCGGCTGGATTCCTAGAGGAAAACTTTCCCCGCAAATTCTCCCCCGCTCCCCGTCTTGATCATGTCCATGAAATCCATCTTCGCTCTTCTGGTTGCCTTGCACCTCATGTTCCCGTCCCTCGTCGAGGCAGCCGTGCCTGCGCCGGATGGGATTTGGCAGCTCAATGACAACCCATCGAACGACCGCCTCAACAGCACGGCGCTCACCTTGCAAAACTTCACCGCCCAGTATGCGGACGATACCGTGACCGGCCACATGGCGCGGGTCTTGCAGGTCCCTTTGCTCACGACCCCCAACAAGGCCGTGATCCTGCCCACGACCAGCACCTTGAGCAATGGAACCGGCGGGAATGGCGGGGGCGTTTACTTGAACAACTACAGCCTCGTGATGGATGTGAAACTGGACTCGCTGCCGTCCTCCGCCGCGCTTTTCCAGACGGATACCAGCAACAACAACGACGCCGATATCTTCCTCGACGGCTCGGGCAACTTCATCTTCTCGGGCGTCGGCAATGCCCTGACGCCCGGCGTCCAGGTCAGTGCCGGCACCTGGGCCCGCATTGCCATCACCTGCGGCAACAGCTTCCTCGGCGGTCCGCTGACGGTGCGGGCCTACATCAATGGCGTGAAGGTTTTCGAAAACACCGCCCAGTCCTTCGACGGTCGTTTCTCGCTGGACCCCACCGTCCTGCTCTTTGCGGACAACAACTCCGAAGTCGGCGCCCTCTCCTGCAACACGATCGGTTTTTGGCGCAGCCGGCTCAGCGACGCGAACGTGGCGGCGCTCGGTGGACCCAGCGCCGGCGGGCTCACCACCTTGCTCGTGGAGAATACCAATGCCTCCGGCCCGCAATCCCTCAGCGCCGCCCTCACCACCGCCGCCGCGAATTCCGGGGCGGACAGCATCGGTTTCGCCGCCCATCTCAACGGCCAGAATCTCACACTGCCCGGCGAGATCTTCATCAATGACGCCTCAGCCGTGACCATCGACGCCACCGGCCTGCCCGCCGGTTTCGTGCTCGATGGTGGTGCCATCAATCGCCATTTCGTGGTGCTGTCCCTGAGAAGTCTCACCCTTCGCGGGCTCACCCTTGCCCGGGGGAAATCGCTCCCTTCCTCCGGTGGCTCGATCTTGAACCAAGGCACGCTACGCCTCTTCGGTTGCCGATTTGTTGGAAACCTGACGAACGAGCCAGGTGGCGCGGTGTATTCCGAAACGACGCTGGTGGCTGCGGATTGCAGCTTCGTGGACGGCATCAGCTTGAAACAAGGCGGTGCCATCTACGTGGCCGGCGGAACGGCCAATCTCTCCAACTGCACTTTCTCCGGCAACTGGGCCGCCGACGGTGGCGCCTTCTATCAGCAGGGAGGCGCCGCGTTGCTCACGCAATGCACCTTTGCAGGAAACCTTTCGTCCAATCCGGCCTCCACCGGTGCGGTCAAGGTGGTCGGCGGAGACCTCGGCCTGAGGCACTGCACCATCTCGAAAAACGCGGGCAGAGGCCAGGCGGGCGGCCTGTGTGTGAGAAATCCCGGCACGCTGGATGTGGATTCCTGCATCGTCGCGGGAAACACCGATCTCGGCGGCGGACCGGCGGACATCCTCAAGTTCGACAACCTGGCCGGCTTCACCGTCGCTGGCACGAACCTGATCGGCAGCAATCAGAGTGTGACCACGGAGTTTCCGGGACCCACCGCGCGGGTCGGCACATCCAGCGCGCCGGTCGATCCCCGGCTCACCCCTCTGGGCCATTTCGGCGGACGTGTGCAGACCATGCACCCGCTCGTCGGCTCCCCGGCCATCGATGCCGCAGGCGTGGCTGCACCCACCGCCTCGGATGCCCGGCGCTTTTCCCGACTGGCGGATGGCGATGCTTCCGGGGGTGCCCAACTCGACATTGGAGCCGTGGAAGCCGGGCCCATCTTCACCGTCACCAGCACTGTGGATGGCAATAGCGGTGCCATTCGCAACGGCATCAGCGCGTCCTCCGCGCCCGGCACCCGCATCGTGTTTTCGAGCGCCTTCAACAATTCCGGCCTGCCCTCCACACTCCTCAACGGCGAACTCGCCATCCCCGCAGGCCGCGCCTTTTTCATCGACGCCTCGAACATCGCTGGCGGCGTCACCATTTCCGGCAACAACGCCTTCCGCGTCTTCAACATCCCCGCGAGCGCCAACCTGGCCATGCACTCGCTCAAGCTCATCGACGGACAGACCGGCAGTGACGGTGGCGGCATTCGCAACTTGGGCACCTGCACCGTGCTCTCCTCCACCCTCAGCGGAAACATCTCTTTTTTCAGCAGCGGCGGCGGCATCTACAACCAGTTTGGCGGCACCTGCACCGTGGTGAATTCCACCTTGAGCGGAAACATCGCTCTGGATGGCGGAGGCATTTTCAATACCGGCAACTGCACCGTGGTGTCCTCTACGCTCAGTGGAAACAACGGCAATTTTGGCGGTGGCGGCATCCTGAACCGCGCCGAAGGCACCTGCACCGTGCTAACATCCACCTTCACTGGAAACTTTGCTTCCGTCGGCGGTGGCATCGAAAACCATGGCACTTGCGCCGTGCGGTCCTCCACCCTCACCGGAAACTCGGCCAACCAATTCCCACACCAAGGCGGTGGCATTTACAACGCCTCCCGACTCGATCTGATAGACAGCATCGTTACCTGGAACGACGCCTCGAACGGAGCGGATATCTTCACTGCCGGCACCGGCACCATGACCGGCACCGGCAACCTCATCGGCGACGCTCCGCTGCTCTCGCCACTCGGCGAGTATGGCGGCCCCACGCGGACCTTGGCGCTCCAGCAATACAGCCCGGCCCGTAATGTCGCCCAACCGTTTTTCCGAACCCACATCACCGACCAGCGGGGCCTGCCGTTTTTTGGAGTGGCCGACATCGGAGCATACGAGAGGCAGCTCGGGTCGATCCCGGATGCCATCATCAAGGGGAACACAACCACGGCGCCGATCCCCTTCACCGTCGGCCAGGTCGGCACCCTCACCGCCTCATCCAGCAACCCCACGCTCATCCCCAATTCGAACCTCGTCCTCGGCGGCAGCGGGGCCAACCGCAGCATCACTCTCACCCCTGCCACCAACCGTTTCGGTACCGCTGTCATCACCATCACCGACAGTTTCAGCAACGAGACGACCCAGTTTACCCTCACCGTCGATCTCTTTGTGGTAACCACGCTCGCTGACAGCGGTCCCGGCTCCCTGCGCGAGGCCATCAGTAATGCCACCGGACTGCCCGGGCCCGACCTCATCGTCTTCAGCAACGGCATCAACGGAGGCACCATCTCCCTCGCCAGCCCCTTGGTTGTGGACGACGCCACCGGCAGCGTCACCATCGATGCCAGCTCCCTGCCCGGCGGTCTCACCGTGGATGGAAACAACACCACCCGGCATTTCATCGTGGCCGAGAACAGATCACTCACCCTGCGTGGCCTCACGCTCACGCGGGGTCGGACGCCAAGCTCCGGCCCGGGCGGCGGCTCCGTGCAGACGGCGGGGACTTTTCTGGCGGCAAATTGCACCTTCGTGGACAACACATCCCTCGCCAACGGTGGCGGTGCGATCAGCAATTCCTCCGCCGGAGTGATGACCTTGCAAAACTGCACGTTCACGGGGAATACCGCGAGTTATGGCGGAGCGATTGTCACCAGAAATACCAGCCAAAGCACGCTGATCCATTGCACCTTCACCGGAAATCAGGCGATCGGCACCGACAGTCTTCGGGATGGCGGTGGAGCGATTAACTTGTTCCAAGGTTCGATGACCTTGACGTCTTGCATCCTGGCGGGAAACACCGCCGCCACCGGCACGGGTCCTGATTTCTGGAGGGAATCCACTGTTGCAGGAACTTCCGCTACCACCTGTCTCATTGGCGATGGCAAGGACTCGACGTTTGCCCATGGTGTAAATGGCAACCTCGTTGGCACGTCTGCCTTGCCCATCGATGCGAAGCTCTCCCCCCTTGGATACTACGGCGGCCCTACCCCGACCTTGCCGCCGCTGCCCGGTTCCCCGGCCGTGGATGCGTCGGGTGCCACGTCCTCGCTCACCACCGATCAGCGCGGTTTCCCCAGGAGCCGGGATGGCAATGGCGATGGCACATCGCTGCCAGACATCGGAGCCGTGGAGGCCAGCCTTGTGGGCGTCTCCGTCCCTGGCGACAACGTCGCGGGCTCCCTGCGCGCCGCCCTCGCCGAAGCCGCCGCACAGCCCGGCGCGGATACCGTGTATTTCACCTCCGCCATCACCGGGCACATCACGCTCGCTGGCGAAATCCTCATCACCGACCCCACCGGCCTTACCCTTGATGCCAGCGACCGACCCACCGGCATCGTCATCGATGGCGGCCCCGGCACCAACCGCCACTTCCGCATCGCCGCTGGCACCACCGCCGTGTTCAAGCGCTTGCGCCTCTATGGAGGCAATGGCGGCGGCGCGGAGGTGGACGACATCGGCCACGGTGGCTCCATCCGCAATGAGGGCAACCTCACCCTGCGC
Source organism: Akkermansiaceae bacterium (assembly GCA_025457805.1). Taxonomy (GTDB): domain Bacteria; phylum Verrucomicrobiota; class Verrucomicrobiia; order Verrucomicrobiales; family Akkermansiaceae; genus Luteolibacter. The sequence continues at coordinate 5,372 of JALOTR010000074.1, forward strand.
GAGTGCATGATCGCCGACTGCACCAGCCCCAGCTTTGGCGGCGCACTCTTCAATACCGGAAACGGCACCCTCATCCTGGAGCGATGCACGCTCCACGGCAACTCCGCGACCAGTGGCGGCGGAGCCATCCAGCAAGTCAGCCCGAACCCCCTCACCCTCACCGCCTGCACCGTGGCGAACAACCGTGGCGGATTCGAGGCAGGTGGCATCAACGCGCCTTTCGGCCCCGCCTCGCTCATCCACAGCACCGTCAGCGGCAACGCCGTGCTCAACCCCGGCAACGGCGTCGGCGGCCTGCGCGGCGGCGCGCTGACCGTGCGGGACTCCATCATCGCCGGAAATACCGATGCCGGTTTCCCAGGCATTCCCAATATCAGCCCCGGCTTCTCCAACCAAGGCACCAACCTCACCAGCGGAGACCCCAAACTCGCGGCCCTCGGTGACTACGGCGGCCCCTCATGGACCATGCCCCCCATGCCCGGCAGTCCTGCCATTGAAGCCGCCACCACCAGCACCGCCGCGATAGACCAGCGCGGTGTGGACCGCCCGCTCGATAGCGATGACAGCGGAGCCTCCATCCGCGAGATCGGAGCTGTAGAAGTGCCGGATCCTTGGATTGTGGGCACCCCTGCCGATGAACTCGACTTCACCGGGGGCGACGGGACCGGATATTCCCTTCGCGAAGCCCTCCGCGATGCCCCCGCCGCCGCCACCATCCTTTTCTCCTCAGATTTCAACGGCGAGCCCGCAGACACCATCACGCTCAGCCCCGCCCTCGGCGAAATCACCCTCACCAAAGGCGTCATCATCAGCGCCAGCGCCAACCCCGGCGGCGTCTCCATCGATGGTGGCCCCGGCACCAACCGGATTTTTTCCCTGCCCCCCGGCACGGGTGCTTCCCTGCACCACCTCACCCTCTCCGGAGGGAACGCAGGCGGCTCGATCGGAAATGGCAGTGGCGGGGCCATTTTAAGTCAGGAAGCCACCCTCGCCCTCACGGATTGCACCGTCATTGGCAACATCGCGCCAAGTGGTGGAGGTGCAGTTCACAACCTCTCCGGCACACTGGAGCTGAACCGCTGTCTCCTCGCCTTCAATTCCGGCTCGGAAGGCGGAGCCGTTCAAAGCTCCACTGCCCCGGTCACCGGCCCGGCTACTTCCACCGCGACGTTCACCAACTGCACCTTCACCGCCAACACCGCGACCCTCCGCGGTGGCGGCTTGTTCAATGCGAATGGCCACACCACACTGCTCCACTGCACCATCGTCGGAAACGCCGCTCCCTCCGGGGAGGGCAGCGGAGTGGCCAGCAGTGGCTTCGACACCGCCCGCACCACCGTGCAGAACTCCCTCATCGCCAAAAACTCAAACACCAGCGAGGTGAGCTTCGTCCAAAACCCGATCAACACCTTCCACAGCCGGGGCGGCAACCTCATCGGCAGCGGCAATGCCACTCCTGTATTCAACCAACTCCGCGATGCCACCGCCCAGACCGAGGCCAGCCTCCGCCTCGGCCCGCTGGAAGATTACGGCGGCCCCTCCCTGACCGTGGCCCTGCGCCCCGGCAGCCCCGCCCTCAGCAACGCCACCGCCAGCCCGGTCATCACCGACCAGCGCGGCTTCGGCATCGTCGGCGGAGCCAAAGACAGCGGCGCTTATGAAGCCGGGAACTTCCTCAATGAAAACTACAAAGTCTTCGCCCAGGAAGCCCTGCCCCACACTGCCACCACTCCCCAACGCGCCGCTACCTTCGACTTCGATGGCGACGGCACCAGCAATCAACTCGAATGGCTGGCCGGAACCGGCGCGAACAACCCCACCAGCCGTTTCCGCCTGGGCCTCTTTCAGGACGAGGGCGATTTGAAAATCAGCTTCCCCACCATCACCGGCCGCAGCTACCGGCTCGAACAGTCCGCCACCCTGCTCGAAAACTCATGGTCAGACTCCGGCCTGCCCCCCAAAACCGGAAACAACGCCCTGCAGAACTTCATCGTCACCCCCGCCACCGGCCCCACCCGCCTCTTCTACCGCGTCGGTGTCAGCCAGCCATAAGTGCCTTGCGTTGTCGCCCGAAAGAATGCGGATGAAAGGTGTGAATCACCCAAGGAGCGGCGATATCCGATCGCCGATGCGCATGAGATGCCCATGAAATGCGCAAAGCCTAAGGAGCGGCGACCTTACTGTCGCCTCTTCCAAGTGCATGACATCGCATGTAGCGGCGCTCTATGAGCGTCGAAGCCCATGAAATGCGCAAAGCCTAAGGAGCGGCGACCTTATTGTCGCCTCTTCCAGGTGCATGACATCGCATGTAGCGGCGCTCTATGAGCGTCGAAGCCCATGAGATGCGCGAAGCCTCGGGAGCGGCGACCCTATTGTCGCCTCTTCCTTCCACCTGCCCGATGAAACGAGGGACAATAAGGTCCCTCCTCCTCATCTCCCAACGGAGCGCAGGCTTCAGCCGGCGAGTCTCCAAACCCACTGCCGCACGGACAAAATCCCCCACGCCGGCTAAAGCCAGCGCTCCTTCCTATCCCACCCATGAAATCCTTCGCCCTTCTCACCCTTCCTTCCGCCAGATCCCTGCTTTATCCCGTTTCGCTTTGCTCTCCAGCTTCCTCAAATCCTTCATGAATTGTTCCCTCGTTTCCTTCTCCCCATCGCGTTGCAAATCTTTTTCGGGCCAGGGGGCGGGCTCGCCGTATGCCCGGGCCAATCCCGCTTCCAGCAGCAACTCGTGCAGCCATCGGCGTGCACCGCTCTGATCCGTCACTTCGATCAGGACATAATGCCGCTGACGGCGACCCTTGTTCTTTTGGACTTCCTCCCCCAAACGACCAAACGTGAAAACCTTGGGTTTGCCTTTTTTCAGAAGCCGCTCCGTCAACTCCGCCGCCTTCTTTCCCCATGCCGGGATCTGTTCCGCCGGCACTCCGAAATGTTTCGCCTGCTCTTGAATCCGTTCCCAGACCAATGGGTCTTTGGGGTCGCTCTCCGGACAATCCACGCCATACAGGCGATAGGTGCGCTCCAATCGCCTTCCTTTTTCTCCATCCACGGTCATTCCGAAACTGTCGCCATCCGCTTGGACCTCCGGATTGAGTTCGGGTTTTATTGGTTCCTCCCATTTTCTGGGAGCTGCCCAAGATGAAGCAGCCATGCAAAGGCAAAGGAACCACGCGGTGAGAATACGTTTCATGAAGGTGGAAATGGAATATGGCGACACAGGCGGATAGCGCCTTTGTCGCACCTTGCCGAGCAAAGACTGGGCCTAAGGAGCGGCGACCTTACTGTCGCCTCTTCCGTGTGCATGAGGGACAGTAAGTTCCCTCCTCCTTATCAAGGCCCGCTTCGGACGGAGGTATCTTTGCAGGTAATCCAGACGAGGTTCATTCCATCAAATGACGGCAAATTGTCGTCTGCATTCTCTCGAGCTCGCGTTGGTTGTGGGCGAGTATCTCATTCCCCCACAAACCCTCTGCCATGCTTGAACATGCTTCCGCCAGCGCTTCGCCAAGCTTCTCCTTCGTCAAGCCTGTGGCAGCCCGCACCATCCATTCTGTTCATGCTGAATGGCACAGCATTACTGCAACTGTCAAGGAGCCACACAAATGCACACACACACCCGATGCTCTGGACGTCCACCGACAGCA
>JALOTR010000075.1 GCA_025457805.1 Akkermansiaceae bacterium
CACCCGCTTGCCGGTCACCGCGTTTCCTTCCGTAGGTGATATCTGCCCAAGGCATAACTTCAACAAAGTCGTCTTGCCCACGCCGTTGCGACCCACAATGCCGGTGCATTGCCCGGGGCGCAGCTTGAGCGTGAGATGACGGAACAACCATCTCGGCGATGTCGCCGTGCCCACGTTCACCCCGGCATCTTCCAACTCCACCACAATGTTCCCCAAATCGGGCGGGGGAGGGATGAGCAGATCCATTTCCCGTTCTTCGGGCGGGGCTTCCATGCCCTCGATTTCATAATACTGATCCATCCGATGGCGCGATTTGGTGCCACGTGCCTTGACGCCGGAGCGCACCCAGTCGAGTTCCTCGCGCAGGAAACGTTGGCGGCGGCGCTCGGTTTGTTCAGCAATCTGGCGGCGCACGGCCTTGGATTCCAAAAACGCGGTGTAGTTGCCCGGATGCGAAAAGGCCCGGCCCTGGTCGATCTCGATGATGCGCGTGGCGATGACATCGAGGAAATAGCGATCGTGTGTTACGAAAATCACCGCGCCGGGGAAACCCTTGAGATAATCCTCAAGCCAGCGGATCGACTCGGCGTCGAGATGGTTGGTCGGCTCATCCAGCAAAAGCAAGTCCGGCTGACAGGCCAGCGCCCGGCACAGCGCGACCCGGCGTTTTTCCCCACCGGAAAGCGGACCCACCGGAATCTCCAGCGCCGGCGCATCCAGCGCAGTGGCGGTGGCCTTGATCCGCGCATCGAGATTCCAGCCATCCGCGTGATCGATCAAATGCAGCAAGTCCGCCAGCTCCGCCTCGCTGCCCTCGCCATTTTCATAACGCCGCATCGCCTCCACGATGTCCGCCGCGCCGGAAGCAATATTTTCCTGCACGCTCAACTCGCCGTTCAGCTCGAATTCCTGCGGCAAATAGCCCACCCGCAGCGACTTCCGCCGCGCAATGTCGCCGGAATCCGCCGCGTTCTGGCCGGTAAGGATCTTGAGCAACGAGGTCTTCCCGCAACCATTCCGCCCCACCATCCCGATTTTTTCCCCAGCGGCGACGGCCAGCGTCACCCCGTCCAGCAAGGTCTGGTAACCGTAAGTCAGGCGGATTTCGTTGGCGGAGAGGAGCGCGGACATGAAGGCGCTGAACTTCTTAGGAAATCCCAAGCAATCAACCGAAATGACCTCAGCCACGCAATTACTGGAAATTCGGTTGACTCCCGGGCTCGTCTTTGGTTTTTTTCTCCCGCTCTTGCGAATGATTCGCAATAACAAGTTCTCGCCACCGTTCCATGAAATCGAAATCCTTCCGCCCCCTCCTCCTCTGCTCGTCCGTCACACTCTGCTTCGGCGGGGTCAGCCATGCTCAGGACGCCATGCAAACCCTTGAGCCGCTCACGGTGGTGGGCAGCCGGGATGCGGTGTTCGAGATGCCGGGTTCGGCCGCCTACGTCGAGGCATCGGAATTCCGCGAACGGGGCTACACCAATCTCGGCCAGATCACCGCCAAGGTCCCGGGCGTCTATGTGCGTTCGGAAGATGGTTTCGGAAATTTCCCGAACATCTCCCTGCGCGGCGTGGATGGCAATCGCAGCACCAAGGTGACGATGATGGAAGACGGCATCCTCACCGCTCCCGCCCCCTACTCCGCGCCGAGCGCTTACTATGCTCCCAAGGCCGCTCGGATGGCGGGGATCGAGTTTCTCAAGGGATCCAGCCAGGTAAAATACGGCCCGCAAACCACGGGCGGTGTCGTGAATTATCTCTCGACCGGATTTGCAGAAGACGATGGCCCGAATTTCTACAACCGCACCACCTTCGGCAGTTACAACACCTTGTTCGAGCACGCTTGGTACAGCGATACGCAGGACACCGCTGCAGGTAAAATCGGCTGGTTGCTGGAACTTCACGGCGAGCACTCGGATGGCTATCGCGACATCGATGGCTCCTCCAAGGACACCGGCTACGATCTCATCGAGCCCATGCTGAAGATGTTCTGGGAACCGAACACCGCTCTCAAACAACGCCTCGAATTCAAGGTGGGTTACTCTGGTTTCGATGCGAATGAAACCTACACCGGCCTCACCGATGCCGACTTCGACCGCGATCCGGACCGCCGTTATGCCGCCACGCTCAATGATGAGTTCACATCCGAACAATGGCGCACCTATCTGAAGTGGATCGCCGAACCAAGCGACGCCCTCCGCCTCGAAAGCGCCGTTTACCTCAACACCTTCCGCCGCAATTGGGACAAGCTATCCGCCGTGGATCTCAGCGCCACCGGCTCAACCATCACCAACGTCGCCGAAGCGATGAAGACTCCCGACGGCATCGCCCTGCTCAAGGGACTCGGCATCGGCAACATCACCGCGACGGATGCATTCCGCGATCATGAGTCCTACGGTTGGCAAAATCAGGCGAACTACCAATTCGATACCGGCGCTGCGAAGCACGACCTCGCCTTCGGTCTCCGCCTCCACTACGACCAACAATCCGGCACGGATGTGAGAACCACCTATGCCTCCACCGGCACCGGCAGTTTCAACCAATCCGGCCAAACGCCCGCCGCACCCATCACCCGCCAGGAAGCCTTCGCCACTGCGATTTATGTGGAGGACTCGATTTCCATCGGCAATCTCACCCTCCGTCCCGGCCTGCGCTACGAGTTGCTTGATTTGGAATCCTCCGCTCCCGGCGCCGTTTCCAATTCCGTCGATGAACACCTGATCATGGGCGGCCTCGGTGCGAACTATGATTTCGATGATTCGAACTCGATCTTCGGCGGCGTCTATCAAGGTGCCTCGCCCGCCAATCCATCCGGCTACGCTGCCGGCACCGATAGCGAGGAAAGCCTCGGTTTCGAACTCGGCCTCCGTCACCAAAACGATGGCCTGCGCGCGGAACTCGTCGGATTCTTCACCGACTTCGATCAACTCATCGCCCCGGAAATCCCCGGCGGCGCGGGCACCATCCCGAGCCTCAATGGCGGCTCCGCCGAAGTCTGGGGCATCGAAAGCATCGTGGAATACGATCACGGCCGCGCCTCCAATTGGTCCTTCGGTCTGCCTGTTTACGCCAGCGCCACCTTCACCAATGCCGAATTCGCAGGCATGCCCGGAGTGCTCGCCCCCAACGCGGGAACCTTCGCCGGCGGTCGCAATGGCAACGAAATCCCCTACATCCCGGAGTGGAAACTCGCCACCGGCATCGGCTTCATCTCCCAAAAGTGGGGCGTGAACTTGGACGCCTCCTACATCTCCACCTCATGGGGCACCGGTTACAACGACGATCCCCGTCCCGCCGGCTCCAATGCCAGCGCCATGGATGGAAAAATCGACTCGCTGCTCGTTTTCGACCTCACCGGTTACTATCAGCTCACCGATGAAATCAAGCTGGTCGGTGGCATCCAGAACCTCTTCGACGAGCGCGCCATCATCAGCCGCGCCCCGCTTGGAGCCCGTGGCAATGCCCCGCAGATGATCTTTGCCGGCTTCGAAGCCCAATTCTGAACCGCCGGACCGGAACTTCGCCATCGTTTCGCATCCAAAGTTGTCATTGTCCGAAATCCCTCATAAACTCTCCGCCCCAGCCACCGACCATGCAGGCACTCCTTCATTCCATGAACATCAGCACACTCGCCACCTGGCTGAGCGTCGGTGGTTTCGGAACCGTGGCGGTGATCGTGCCGCCATGGGAACCCGGCCCGCAGGTCGCTTTGGTGGAGGAAACTTCGATCATCGACGATGACTTCACGCTCGGCGATGGCGGCGACGCGGAAACGACTGAAGAGGCCGGTGGTCCTGCGCTCTCGGAGCAGCCCGAGACCCTGCCCCAAAGCCTTCCGGAAACCTTGCCCACGCCGCCGGAATTGCCTGCGATGGAAGAGTTTTCCCCGCTTCCGGAAATTCCCGAACTGCCCGCAGCGCCGGCACCCGAGGAGGAAATGGCTCCCAAGCCCGCCATCAAGCCGAGCCCCGCAGCCAGCTCGCGCAAGGTCGAGTCCACACCCCGCGCATCAACGTCTTCATCGAGGTCGTCGAGCTCCACCCGATCCGGTGGTAGCACGAAGAACAATGGCTCGGTGAATGGAAAATCCGGCAACACCGGAAGTGCAGGCAATGGCTCCGGTTCCGGCATGTCCGATGCCACGCGCCTCAGCAAGGGCCGCATGCCATCGCCTTCTTATCCCTCGGAATCCCGCCGCAAGGGCCAGACCGGCACCGTGATGGTCGAGTTCACCGTGGACAGCTCCGGCAAGGTGATCTCCGCCTATGCGAAGTCCCCAAGCCCCTGGCCGCTCCTCAACAATGAGGCCGTCCGCACTGTCCGCCGCTGGAAATTTCCACCCGGCGGCATCATGAAACTCCAGCGCCCCATCGTGTTTCAACTGCGCTGAATCCATTCTGTTAGATATCATTCCTCCCGTGCTCGCCAACGTCGTCGTCGAAACATTCATCGAAGGAGGTTGGGTCATGTGGCCCATTCTTGCCACCTTCTTCCTCGCCCTTTGCGTCGTTCTCGACCGCGCCGTCTGGTGGCTCCGCCTCAAGGGATTGATGGAAACGGCCAAGCAGGAACAAGCCCGCACCGCCATCGGCACCGGCGATTTCTCCAGCGCATGGAATCTCACCCGCAATACCCGCGACCCCTATCTGATCAATCTCGGCGAAGGCATGACCCATGCCCACACTTCCATGCTCGCCGCCATGCAATTGCACGCCACTCATCTCATTGAGAAATCCGAAGCGCGCATGTGGGTCATCAGCACCCTCATCACGCTTGCGCCGCTGTTGGGTCTCTTCGGCACGGTGGTCGGCATCATGGGATCCTTCAACTTCGTGGGCGATGAACAACTCGCCGCCACCAAGGTTTCCGGCGGCATTGCAGAAGCCCTCATCGCCACCGCCGCCGGCATCGCCATCGCCATCCTCTGCCTGCTTCCCTATAACTTCTTCCGCAAGCGCGTCTCCCTCCTTCGCGGCTCGCTCGAACGCTGGATCAACCACACCGAACTCCTCGTCAAGTCCGCCAAAGAACACGGCCACGACCTCGAAAGCTTCGCCGCCAAAATCCAAAGCGGAAATCTGAAATCTCAAATCTGAAATCTCAAATCTTCTCTTGTGTCTTGCGTCTTTAAGTCTTCTGTCTTGCGTCTCGAATCTCCACCATGCCCGTTCAACTCCAAAGCCGCTCCGGCGATGACGAAGGCGATGAAGCCCGGATCGAGATCGTTCCCTTGATTGATATCATGTTTTTCCTGCTCGCCGCATTCATGCTGGTGAGCCTGAGCATGACCCACATGCAGCGCGTGCCCATCAATCTCCCTCAGGCCTCCACCGGTCTGCCGGATTCCAAGACTCCGCCCTATCAGATCGCCATCGATGCCAATGGCGTCACCACTTGGGATCAGAAAATCGTCACGCTCTCGGAAATCACCAACCGCCTCAAATCCTCTGCCAGCACCGCAGAGACGCGTGTGATGATTTCCGCCGATGAAGAAGCACGCCACAAACAAGTCCTCGGCGTCCTCAACGCCGTCCGCGCCGCCGGCGTCGAAAAAGTCAGCTTCGAAACGAAGGACTAGGTCTTCAATCTTCAATCGGAAATCTTCAATCGGACCTCTCCCTTTCATGTCATCCCGCGCCCTGCCCATCCTCAATGCCCTCGGCTGCCTGCTGCTGACGGCGGTGGTGCTGGTGCAATGGCGCAAGGAACGGGCTATCGATGGCGATCGTCTCGCATTGAAATCCGAACTCGCCACCTGGAAACAACAAGCGGCGGAAGAACTCCAAAAACGGCAAGCGCTCGAACGCGACATCGTCGTGCTCAAGGAGTCGATCGCCTCCACGCAGTTGGCCGCCGAGTCATCCGCCAAAACCATCGCGGAAAAGGCCGAACTCACCGACCGCCTCCAGACCGATCTCAGCGCCGCACGCGAGCAGGTAAGCTCATGGGAAACCGCCATCAAGGAGCGCGACGAACGCATCCGCACGCTCGATGCGGAACTCGCCGCAACCCGCAAGCGGCTCGATGAAGCGATCGCCAAGCTCAAGGCTGCCGGAGCGCGGTGATTCTGAATTCCGCAGTGGCGCTGACCACAGATTACCCAGATTTCACCGATTGATTTCAACTGTCAGTGTCGAGGCAGGCTCCTGAAAAATCTCCAAAATCTGTGTCAATCTGAGCAATCTGTGGTTCAACTCCGATGATTGGATGGATAGCTTGGCATGATTCTTCAGCCCCCGGATTTTCAACATTGCCTTGCCCGCCGGGGAATTCCAAACATCGCCGCGGATGTTCCGTTTGCCCGCATGGTTGGAGAGATACAGGTTGCTGCCCGCGCCCGTCATCCTCTTTGCGGCGGGTCAGTTTCTCATCAATCTGATCACCTCCGCGCAGTTTCTTCTGCTCAATCTGTTCCTCAAGGACAAGGGGCTCGATGATCCGGCCATCGCGGCGCTTTCCTCGCAACGCTTCGTCGCCACCTTTTTTCTCGCTCTTCCCGCCGGGCTCTGGCTGCGTGGTCGGCCGCTCAAGAAACCTTTGTGGATCGGCTCCATCCTGTTTCCTCTAACAGCTCTGGCTTCGTTGGAAACCGTGCGCCTCGGCATGATGGATGCCGCTTCGTTTTGTTTTCTCGCCATGGGTTTCGCCGGGCTGCTTCTCAATGTTGCCAGCCTGCCCATGACGCTGCGCATCACGCCGCCCCACCAATCCAGCGAAGCCCTCAGTCTGCTCTTCGCCACCTGGGCCGCCGCCAGCATCTGCGGCGGTGTGTTGTCATCCGCCTTGCAAGGCATCGGCCGCATCGATGTGGGTGCGCTGCATATCGTTTTTGATGAGTATTCCACTTTGTTGATTCTCACGCTCGCAGCTTGTGCCGCGCCGTTTCTCTATGCCCGGCTGCCGGATCCGCAAGTGAGTGAGAAATCGGACCGTCACTGGCTTCACATCCATCGCGAGGATTGGCCGGTATTGATGAAATCGCTCGTGCCCACCATCTGCATCGCCACCGGCGCGGGACTGAGCATCCAGTTTCTCAATCTCTTCTTCAGCCATGTCCACCATATGGGATCTGCTGCGTATTCTGGCTACGGCTCTATCAGCAATGTGCTGGTGCTTTTCGCCGGACTCATCGTGCCGGAGGTCAAGCGCCGCTTCGGCTGGCGCGGTGCCATCCTCGGTGTGCAAACAGTCGCCGTTCTGCTGCTTGCCGTCATGGGACTCACGGAATTGTTCACTGCCACCCTGTGGGCGCTGCCGCTCGCCATCGGCTGTTTCATCCTGCGCCAGCCGCTCATGAGCATGGCCGGACCCTCCACCAGCGAACTCACCATGAGCTACGTCGGCGAGCGCAACCGCGAACTCGTCAGCGCCTGCAACGGTGCCATCTGGAGCGGCGCATGGTGGCTCGCCGCCCGCACCTTCGAACTCCTCCGCGCCAACCAACTCCCTTATTGGCAGGTTTTTCTAACGACTTCGGTGCTCTATTTCGTCGGCACCTTTTCCTATCTCTACCTCATCCGCCAGGTCGAGAGTCGCGAAACCACGCCGGTTCGAGGAACCCCAGAGCCGGAACCCGGGCCGGTCTGAGCACGGCCCACCTCGCAGTGGGCGAGCCCTTGTTTCCTGAAATAGGATTGTCGCGCGATACGGATTGTGGAGGATGCCCGCGCAGATGTGATCTGTTTGATCCCTCCTCCTACCATGCCTTCCATCCGTATTCTTTTCCTCGGCGATATCGTCGGCGAGCCCGGCCGCAAGGCGGTCATCGAGCAGTTGCCCATCCTCAAGCAGCAGGAGTCGCTCGATTTCATCGTCGTCAATGGCGAGAACTCCGCAGGCGGGAAGGGGATCACGCCGAAAATCGCCATCGATCTCCTGCGTGCCGGGGCCGCTGTCATCACCACGGGCGACCACGTCTGGGATCAGCAGGAAATTGTCGATTACTTCCCCACCGAGCCCCGCCTGCTCCGGCCGATGAATTACCCCGCGGGCACTCCCGGCAATGGCAGCGTGGTTCTCGAAACCGCCAAGGGCCGGGTCGCGGTCATGCAGGCCCAAGGCCGATCCTTCATTCAGCCGCCGCTGGAAAACCCCTACCTCGCCGCCGAGGCCGAGGCTGAACGCTTGCGGGCTGATGGCGTCGGTCCCATCCTCATGGACTTCCATGCCGAGACCACCAGCGAGAAAATTGCCATGGGCCGGCTGCTCGATGGCAAGGTCTCCGCCGTCATCGGTACTCACACCCACGTCCAGACTGCCGACGACACCATCTTCCCCGGCGGCACCGGCTACCTCACCGATGCCGGCATGTGCGGCCCCGAGGAAAGTGTGCTCGGCCGCAACATCGAGTCCGTCGTCTGGCGCTTCAAATCCGGCATGCCCACCCGCTTCCCCATCGCCAAAGGCCCCGTCCGCCTCTGCGGCGCCATCCTCGAAGTGGACGTCCAAACCGGCACCTGCCTCCACCTCAAACGCCTCTCCCTCCTCCTCCCCCCCGCCTCCGACCCCTCCTAAGCCCCCAAAAGCCACCCCACCCAAAGCAAAACCCCCACAAATTGAAACAAATTGAAAGAGACACATATCCTCAAAATCGTGCTTTACGCTTCCCCTCGTTCGGGTCCACTGCCCCACCTCAAATTGCAAGAGACAGATTTTATCAAAATAGTGCTTGTGTCGTAGTGGGCGGCTTGGGTAGGTGTCGGGCATGGCACGTGCACGATGGATTGTCCCCTGGGCGGATTCGGAGACGAAACCGGCTTTATACCACACGATCGCGAGAGTGGTGGATAAGCGCTTTGCGTTTGGGCCGGATGACAAGGAGCAATTCCGGATCTACATGCGCATGATGGAGAATTTCTCGGGCTGCCGGGTGCTTTCCTATGTGGTGATGTGCAATCACTTTCACTTGCTGCTGGAAGTCACGCCGCGGCCGAAGGCTCCGTTGACGGATGAGGAG
>JALOTR010000076.1 GCA_025457805.1 Akkermansiaceae bacterium
GGCGGATCCGGCGGAGCGCTTTGCGGCCTGCGTGGCGTGTCGGACTCCTCGTGGTGCGATTGAAGGCTATGCGGTGTCCGCGTTGTTCGATTCCGGCGGCCATCTAACAAGTGGAGCGCTGCCACTTTTGATTTGCCGGCCCTGCATCGGCCGCATGACCGCCGGTCTATCCGAGGAGAGTCGTGCGGTGTGGAAGGAATTCATTGCCACCCATTTCCCGGGACCGCCGGATGGCAGTGGCGACGAACCTTTGGGGGAATTCGGGATGTTCTGAGAGTGGGGAAAATTTTTCCTCAGCCCAGCGCCAGCGCTTCTTCGAAGGCGGCGGTGATGGTGGAAATGGCTTCCAGTCCGCACGAGACGCGGAGCAGGTTGGCCGAGACGCCGCAGCCTTCCGCCCACTCCATTTCATGATAGTGTGCCAGCATGGTATAGGGGCAGACGAGGGTGAAGGGCGTGCCGAAGCTGGGCCCCTTGCTCACGCGGAGGCCATCATAGACCTTGCCGGTTTTCTTCGGGTTTTTGAGCGTGAAGGAGAGCAATCCACCGTAGCCGCCGTTTTTGCGGCGGACGGCATCGTAGTTTTCCCGATTGGTCAGCGATGGGTGCCAAACCTCGGCGACTGCGGCGTGATTGGCCAACCAGGCGGCAAGTTCGCTGCCATTGGCATTCACCGTTTTCATGCGCTTGGAGTAGCCCTTCAGATTGGAAAGCAGCACCTCGGCATCCGCGATGTAGAGCGGGGCGCTTTCGCTGGCGTCGATGGCCAGGGAACCCGCCAGTGTGGCGGCGAGCGGCGAATCCGCGCGGACCGTGGCCATCCCGGCCATCACGTCGCCTTCCCCAGAGATCCACTTGGTGAGGCTGCCGGTCACGACGTCGGCGTAACGCAGCGCATCCACATTGAATGGGCCCGTCGCGGAATCATCCACGATGAATGGCGTTTCCGATTCCGCACAGGCCTGGGCAACCCGAACCAGATCCACGGTGCGCAAAAGCGGGTTGCTGGGAACCTCGGTGAAAACACCGGCAAACTCACCTTGGCGAATTCGCTTGAGTGCTTCGTCGAATGATTCACCCACCGCTTCATTCAGATAGACCACGCCTTGGCCGAAAAGCTCCTGGACTTTCAAACAATCCACATAAGGAAACTCGAGTTGCAATGTCTTCTTGCCTTTTTGCAATCCAGGCAAGGCTCTCAACACCGATGTCACCGCCGCCATGCCACTCGCAAAGATAAATGTATGATCCGGTGCGGCTCCGGTGGTTTTGGCAAGCGCGCGAGATATCAGATGGGATTTGCTTCCCTCGCGATGTTTGCCATCCAGGAAATCCTGTGCCTGGCGGCTGCTCACCACTTCGCCGGAAAATCTCCAGTATGCATTTGCCTCGGCCTTGGCCTTGGAGGGAACAATCAATACCTGCAATCCATGATAACTTGTAATCCTCACCGCCGTCTCGGCACGACGCTCAACCCAGCGATGGGCGCGTTGCACGGATGCTCGGGTAGGAAGTACAATAACATCTTCATTCTCCCCGGCGACTTCCGCTTTTGCATTGTCAAACAAGCGCTCGACGGTGGGATGTTTGAAAAATCGCGGGTAACCCACACGCATGCGCTTGATCACCTTGTCGCGGCCTTCCTCATAGCCAATGACCGAATCCCATGTGGGCAGGCAGACCGAACAGGCGTGAGGAGAATCCGGGAGCGGAAGCCCCAGATCCTTTTCCTCCCATGCCGGATTGGCTGATAGGTCACGCGTCACACCCCCTCCATGCATCGCCAGAGGGGTTTGGGCAAGTCGTATCAACGGCCATCAGGCACAAATCCCGGTTCTGGCAGAGTCATCGGAGAAGTCTGCAAATACCGCAAGAGGGTTGTTTGTTTTCAATGAGTTAGGATGCTTTTTCACGTCCGGTGAGGCCTCGGATTCGCGGATAATGTGCAGACTGACGCGATCGCGGAGGGTCGAGGGAAACAGAGTGGTCTCCGGGTTTGGCACGATTTCCTGGTTTTGCCCAAATTCTGATTCTCCAGAGAAAGGGAGTGGACATTTCTGAAATACACAGCTCCCGAGCGGTGAATCCGAATCAAATGGACCCATGGAGAAGGCTTCAATCCGACGATGGATTTCACATCATCTTCAAGATGCCATGATAGGTAATGGCAAAACTTGGCACAGTTGGATTTGTTTCATTCGTCTATCCGAACTGCCGCTTGCCGATCATGCCGGTGTGATATTCCGATTCATCGGGATTGGGGCATGAGATGAGTGAATGTCATGCAGACGCCGGCGTATTCCCTGCGATCCTTCAGATTCGAATTTTCACCCGTTTGAGGCGCGCCCGGTGGCACTTGCTTTGACTTTCCTCGGCCCGCCATCTTCGGTTCCCGGAAAGCGTAAACCCTTAGCCAGGAACGGGCGAATTTCAAAAGGCCCGGATGGTGCGCGCTGCAGGGTTCGAACCTGCGACCCCATCCGTGTGAAGGATGTGCTCTACCACTGAGCTAAGCGCGCTTTTGTTCCGTGGCCGCCTTGGCGGTGGCCGGGGCGGGAGAATTACGCGGCATCGGGGCGCTTGGCAAGTATTTCGGTGGCGGAGGAGCGATTTTCGTTTTTTGGATTCTTGCGGGACGGGGGCGGCGGCCTATGCTGCCCCCCGCAGCGGAAGTCGTGGCCCAGATACCCAAGGAAAGCGTGGAACAGGTTCTCAGCGCGACGGACATCGTCGATCTGATCAATTCCTACGTACCCTTGAAGCGGGCCGGGTCGCAATTCCGGGCGAATTGTCCGTTCCACAACGAAAAGTCGCCCTCGTTTTACGTGAATCCGTCCCGACAGAGCTTCAAATGCTTCGGCTGCGGGGTGGGTGGGGATGCGATCACCTTTGTGCGCGACTACGAGAACCTGCCGTTCATGGAGGCCGTCAAGCGCCTCGCCAGCCGGGCGGGGATCCAGATCCGCGAGGAGGAGTCCGATCCGGAGGCGGACAAGCAGCGGAAGAGCAAGGGCCGCTTGCTGGATCTCCACCGCGAGGCCACCGATTTTTTCCATCAGCTTCTGATGAAGGACCCCGCCGCGGGGCATGCGCGGGAGTATTTGAAATCCCGCGGTTTCGGCAGTGAGATGGCTGCCCGCTGGAAGGTCGGCTGGATGCCGGACAATACCCAGCGCTTTCTCGATTGGGCGAAGTCGCGCAAATTCACGGGCTGGGAACTCAAGGAATCCGGAATCTGTTATCTTCGCGAGGAAAACAATCCGAAGTCCGGCCTGCGGGTGCGTTTTCGCGACCGCCTGATGTTTCCCGTCTGCAATGAGATCGGCGATGTGATTGCCTACAGCGCACGTCAACTCCGCGCGGATCCGAACAGCGGAAAATATGTCAACTCGCCAGAGACCGCGCTGTTCAAGAAGTCGCGCGTGTTGTTTGGTTTGGATCGCTCGAAGAAACCCATCCTCAAGGAAAAGGCCGCCTTGTTATGTGAAGGGCAGATTGATGTGATTGCATGTCATGAAAATGGTGTGGAAAACGCCTTGGCTCCACTGGGCACATCATTCACTCGGGAACATGCGAAGTTGCTCAAACGATATACAGGACATGTGCTGGCTTGTTATGACTCCGACAAGGCGGGCGTGGCCGCATCGGAACGTTTGTTCCGCGAGCTTGCGCCGGAAGGATTGTCGATGCGGGTGGTTTGCATGCCGGAGGGCGATGATCCGGACACTTATCTGAAAGCCCACGGACTGGATGAATTCCGCAAGTTGATGCAAAACGCGAAGGAGTTTTTTGATTTCAAACTCGAACACGCCCGCAATCAGGGCACCCTCGATACTGCGGCGGGGCGCACGGAGGCTCTCACGAAATGTGCGGAGGCGCTTGCCTTGGTAAGTGATGTGGCCGCACGGGAGGATCAGATCAATACCGTCGTGGCACACTTGCGGACATCGGCCACGGTGTTGCGGCAGGAAATTGCACGCATTAAGTCCAAGCCACAGCGGAGTTATCAGGACCGCAGTGATTCATCCGCAATTGTGGAGGCTCCCGCCGAGCCCACTTCCATGCACCGGATCGTCGCGTTTCTCTGTCATCTTGCTCTCAACTCAGCCCCGGCGCAGCATTTGTTGGGAGAACAGTTTGAAACCTTGCACGAGGCATCGAGATGGTTGGAGGGGATTCCCTTGTTGGAGTCCATCCTCGCTGCCGCTCCGGATCCCACGTCGAATGCGGCGGTGAACGCATTCATCAGCAGTCTGCCGGAAAGTGATCGGCTTGCATTGGGCTTGGAAGCAGCTATCGAGGCGGCACCGGATGATGGCATGCAGGCAGCCGAGCATGCGCTTGCCCTGCTCTCCGGCACGGTGCTTCAAAAACGCGATGCCGCCATCAAAGCCGCTTTGAAGGAACCCGGACTCTCCACCGAACGCATGATGGAGTTGTTGGAGGAAGCCAAGGAAATCCGTTCGCTCATGCAAGGCATCGGCCAGCGATCCGAATTCGATGACGAACTCCCCGCCTCCACCTTCAAACCCAAAGTGCCGGAGTGGAAAAAGAAATGGCAAGACAAGGGACCGAAGGGGTAGGTGTTTGAAATCTGAAATCTGAAATTTATCTCAAACTCATGAGATAAGTGAAAAGATCACTCACTTGCGTATCGCTGAAGCCATCGATGAGGCCCTCGGGCATGAGTGAACGTTTTGATATCTGATGCGCCTTCACTGCCGAGCGCGGGATGGCGCGTTCATCGGCACCGATCTGGCGGAGCACCAAGGTATCTTTCGTTTCAGATGCAAGGAAGCCGCTGGCCAGGCTGCCATCCGTCAAAGTGATATCATGGCGGTAGTAGCCGCTTTCCAATTGGGCGTTCGGCGTGAGGATATTGCGCAAGAGACTTTCGGTTCCCATCGCGCCGGCACCGCTGAGATCCGGGCCGATGGCCACGCCTTCGCCGGCGGCCTGGTGGCAGATCATGCAAGAGCTTTCAAACAGTTTTCTCCCTGCGGCGGCGTTGCCAGCCACTCCGGCGGCGTTGCGGAACCGCTCGAATTTTGCGGCAAGTGCGGCGGATTCCTCCGGATTCATGAGCTTGGGAAAATCGGCAGACCAATCGGTGCGGGCTCCTCCTTCAAGTGGCAGAGGCGACTTTTCTCCTGAATCCACCCAGCGATGGATGAGCCCGGCAGGTGCCTGGGTCATGCGCGTGTTGTGATCGCTGCGGATCTGTTCCGGCGTCCGTGCCAGATTCCAAATCCGGAACTCGCACAATCGTGCTGCCGTTCCACCGGGTTGGTTCGCTTTGCCGAGATCGAGGGACTTGAGTGGCAACTTGTAAGGTTCGCTTGAGGTGCCTGCGGGCTCGCCGTCGAGAAAGAGGGAGATGATGCCATTTGCATCCCGCGTGACGGCACAATGCGTCCACAGTCCGGCGGTCATGGGGCGCGTGGCGATCACCCAGTCTCTGGCTGCATAGAAACGCAGCAGGCCATCGTAAAAATTGATGTCCATTCCACCACCGCGCGAGCCGATGATGGCATCGCGGTTGTCGATTTGTTTATCTAACAAAATCCAGCATTCGATGGTGAATGCGCCATCCAGATCAATGCCGGTTTTGACTGTTGCCTTGGCTGTGCCAGGGAAAAGAATCATCGGCTCAAGGAGTCCGCTCACATTCTTGAGCACTCCCTGCACCGCCGGATGATCCCGACCTAACAGCGCGGAAAATTTTTCGATGAGCGAAGGATCAAATCCAGCGAACTCTCCCGAGGCGACGCGTGAGGCAAGGGCCTCTGCCGTGGACTTGTGGGTGAGGAGTCCGTTGAGGGCGATGGGGCGGAGCACGCCCGGCATGGTGGCCCAGCGCTTGGAGAGGGTTTCCACTGCCTTGGGATCTGCTGATGAAGCGCAAAGAATCAGCGCCTCGCGCGCGACGGCGGGATCCGCATGATCAAGCAGTGAGGCGGCGAAGTCGTGTTCCTCGGCACCGATTTCATGAAGGGTGCGCAGAAGATTCGCAAGGGCCGCCGGATCTTTTTGGGATTTGGCCTCGGCGGTCACGATGGGTGCCATGCCTTGCAGCCGGAAATGCCGCGCAAGATCCAATGCCAGCGGGAGTGATGTCGGAGTTTTCTCTAACAATCCGCGGGTTGCCTTTTCCACGATGGGCGCGAGTGCCGGATGGCGGGCGGATGCGGGGTCGAGTTTCAGCAAGGCCTTGAGAACTCCCTCGCGTTGGGTGGTGTTATCCAGAAGCTTGCGGAATGCCTCCTGCACTTGTGGATCGCCGATCTGCGATCCGAGCAATGAGGCTTCTTCCGTATGAAGCGGGCGTCCCAGTGACGGCAAGATTTTCAACAGCGCCTCCGCAGCCTTGGCGGGCGGCAAGGCAAGGATGGCGAGGCTTTGGGTTGCGGGTGCGATTCCGGTTGGCGAAGATAGAAGTTTCTCCAGCGGTTCGGGGTGGGTTTCCATGGCCCAACGGATGAGATATCTCAAAAAATCATCTTGATAGCGGACTCTTGGGTGTGGGGAATCATTCGTTGGAATCAAATCGCCGAGCCTGATCAACATGGCGGGCGTGACCGTGGTGCTTGGTTGGCGGCGGATGGCGTTGGCAAGGGCGCAGCGGACTTCGAAGTCGGGCTCGGCAGGGGCGGACAAGGCAAGAAACTCGCTCTCGGCCAACACCCGGTCCCCAGCGGCTTCGATCGATTCGCGGCGCATGGCGGGATTTGAGTCGCGGGCAAGTGAGATGAGATCGTTGACGTCCAGCGTTCCCATTTCCTGCATGGCCCAGAGTGCGTTGAGGCGTTTGGGGAGAGTTTGTGAGGTGTCCAGTGCCAGCTTGCGGAGTTCGGGTAAAATGGATGAATCCCTGCGATCACCGATCTCCGCCCATGCCATGCGCGCCACGCGTGAGTTGGGATGTCCGAGCATGTCTAACAATTTGCCCGCTTCCATTTTTGTTAGATCTGGCGTCGCGGCGGGTGGCGTGCCCTTGGGGCGGATGCGCCAGATGCGGCCGCGGGTTTTGTCCCGATCCGGATGGGCGCGCGGGACTTCGTTGTGGGAAATGATTTTGTTATACCAATCGACCACATACAAACATCCATCCGGTCCGAAGTGGGTGGCGACCGGGCGGAACCAGACATCGCTGGATGTCATGAAATCCTCGCGCTTGGTCGTGACCGGATGACCATCCGCATCCTGTCCACGCGTCACGATCTGGATCCGGTTGGTGATGGGGTTGGCGATGTAAAAGGTTTTTTCACCGGGCCATGCGGTGGCGAAGGGACTGCCCTCATCATCTGCAAGCGCCATGCCGCTCAACCCCGTGCCGCCCATCGGCTGGCCGGGTGTGGATGGCGGCAGAACCGGTGCATAGGGCCGCAACGATTGTTTGTAGCCGCTCGGGTAATGTGTGCCGGCGATGAATTCGGAAACCGGATGACCAAGGTCGTTGGCCTCCTGCAAATACTCGCTGCCGTCGCGAGCGGTGGCGAATCCCCAAATGTTGTTAGGCCCGGCGGTGACGAGTTCGAAGTCCGAGCCATCGAGTTTTGCACGGGCGAGTTTGCAGAAATCGAAAGCGACTTCTTTTTCTCCGTTCGCAAAAGCCTGGCCATCGGGCCGCACTACGGTGGAGCGATTGAACAAGCCTTGCGCGAGATAGAACCAGCCGCCGGGCGATCGCTCGAATTGATGGGGAAATAAATGGGAATCCTGAATCCCGAAACCGGTAAGAACAACCTGATGGGAGTCGGCTTTGCCATCGCCGTTTTCATCCTGATAGAAACGGATCTCATGACCATGCTGAACGAACACGCCGTTCTTCCATGGCAGGATTCCAAGTGGAATCGCGAGTCCTTCGGCAAAGACGCGCGGGGTTTGGGGACCGGGTTTCCATGGCTCGTCGAACACCAGAATCTTGTCCTTTCCTCCGCTTTTGAAGAGCGCTTCGGCGGCAGCGGCGTTTTCATTGGCGTCCACCGGATATTCGGTGGCGGTCATCGTCCACATCCGTCCGGCGTGATCCCATGCCACGGTGACTGGCTTGTGAACGCCTTCCTTCTCGGAAGCCACCAACTCGACCTCATATCCCGCTGGCAGTTTGAATGAGGTTTTTTCTTTTTCGGGAGAACGATCCCCCTCAACGGGCCAAGCCGGGGCGCCGGGAGTGGGTGGCAGTTCCTCCAATGTGATATCTTTGAACTGAACCAAAAACTTGCCGCCGCTGTGAGCTTGCAGGCCAATGAGACCTTCGAGGGGGATGGCTGCATCTTTCTCGGTATAGTCGAGGGCGGGAACCCCGTTGATCCATGAACGAATCCGCGGACCTTCGCAAAGGATGCGGTAGTCATTCCAATCCCAATCCTTTGCGGTGGCGGCGATGGCAGCGGCGTCGATGGGTTCTCCGATAACCTTGTTTCTACGGGATTCATCGTACAACTTGCCCCACCAGCCGACTCCCGCGTCCACTTGATAGCCGGACATTTCATGATTCCCCGGCACGCGGATACTGCGAACCTGCACGCCGGAGTTGATGAAGCCTTCACCCCGGGTCAGGCGCACTTTGAAGCGGAGATCGAAGTTGGAAAAGCGCTTGTGATGAGTGAGGAAGGTGTTTTTGGGGACTTTTTTCTCAAGCGACCCGCCGGTGATCATGCCATCCTGCACGCGCCACCATGCCTCCTCGCCTTTGCGGATTTCCCAGCCATCGAGAGTCTTGCCGTCGAACAAGGAGACCGGCTCGGCGATCAGGGAGGAAATCGAGAGGACCCAGCAGAGAGTGAATGATTTCATGAGACGGATTGCTTAGATTTCGAAGTCGAATACGACCACGCGCTCGAGGCAGGGCACCACGATGTCGCGCACCCTTTCGTGTTCGGGGTGGGGGAGATAGGCATCGCGGCTGGCGGCGGTGTCGAAGCTCATGATGAATCTTGCCGACCATGCCTTTCATTTCTGCAAAGCAATTGTCGATCTGTGAAGGGCTGATGCCTTCCTTGAATTGGAACATGCCGAAGTGTCTGACCATGGAGTTTTTTTTGGGATTCGCGGAGTCTTACGGAGGATGGGGGCGTGAACAATCTCCAATGTGATATTCCAAATCCACATGAGCGGTCCGCTGAAGACCCCTCAGCCGCGCTTGCCGGGAGCGGATGCAGGCCCTATTTTTTCGAAATGGATCTCCGCCCCTTCCTTTTTGCTCTCCTTTTCCCGCATGCATTGACTTGCGGTGCCGCCGCCGGGGAACCCGACATCGTGGTGCCTGCGGACTACGCAGCGCTCGATCCCGCCATCGCCGGCTGGCAGGCCCGGCTCGAAAGGGAAAACCCGGATCGCTTCGAAGCCCGCACATTTCGAAACGGGGATCGGACCGTCCGCTATCGCTGGTTTGCTCCAGAGCGCAGCGACCGGCCTCTTCCCCTTGTCATCGTCCTGCACGGCAGCTCGGGCAAAGGCAGCGACAATCTCGCCCATCTCGTCACCGGAAACAGCGTCGTTGGTGCCGGCTACTGGGCCGCGTCGGAGCAACAGCGCGGAAATCCCTGTTTTGTCCTGGCGCCCCAATGTCCGCCCGGCGAGATGTGGACCCGGACCGCCTCGTGGACTTCGCCCGTGCATCCCCTCTCTCCGGAACCGGCCCCCGCCCTTGCCGACCTCATGGCCTTGCTGGATAAAACGCTCGCCGCCCATCCCATCGATCCCGGGCGCATCTATCTTCTCGGCGCCTCCATGGGCGGATACGGCGTTTGGGACTGGATCGTGCGCGACACTCGGCGCTTCGCCGCCGCGGTTGCTATCTGCGGAGGCATGCCCGAGGGTCAGGCGGCGGCACTTCGCGATCTGCCCCTGTGGATTTTCCATGGAGAAAACGACGGCATCGTACCGGTGGAGAAGTCCCGCCTCGCGTTCAGGGAGATTCTCGCTGCGGGCGGTCGGCCCCGCTACCGGGAATACCAGGATGGGCCGCACAGCATTTCTTCATATGCTTACCTCGATCCCGGAGTCACCAAGTGGCTTTTTGCGCAGAGACGCAAGGCTGCGGAGTGATCCGCGAGAGGAGGCCATCAGCTCGGGCCGCATTTCTATAATACAAAAATCCCGCCGACGGACTGGCCGCGGGCGGGATTGGTGAAAATAGGAGAAACGAATCGTGCGATCTGCTTCCTCCAAGCAAGCAACTCAGTATTTCTGAGTGCGGGCGTGGTGGAAGTAGGTCTCGAATCCGAGTTCCGGTGGGAATTCGGAGAGGCCGTCGTGCACGTTCATCTCGATGCGATTGTCCTCACCGCAACGCTCATAAGGTGGCTTGAAGGTGCCGCGATAGGTGGGGCATGTGAAGGTGAAGAGCTCGTAGAAACCGTAACCGAGGCGGCGAAGCGCACGGTTGGTGCCATCGACCGCACCGTAAGTCCAACCAGCCTTGCGACCGTAGGCCTCGTTCTTGCGGACGATTTGTTCCGGGATTTCGACAATGCCGTAAACGATGTTGCTGATGGCGCGGCCGAGCTTGCGGGAGGATGTGTAGGTGGATCCGGGAGGTGCCTGGATGTCCGCCGAAACAAGTCCGGTGAGCGAGATCGTTGGGTTGCTTCAACCATATAAATAGACTTAAACGCTTATTCAGCAAAGATTACAGGTGACATACAAAATCGAGTACCTAAGTATATTAATTACTCATGCAGAATGTGGGGTTGGGGGAATTTCACAAAGATTAACATGGTCGAACAGTATAATGTTGGACTATTTGATCTAATATTTAAGTTATTCATTTTTCTATCTTTTAAATCACCATGTTTATACATATAGCAGAAACATTAAACTATGGAAGCATTGAGAGTTTTTTGCTTAGAAGTGAGCTAACGCAGCTTCAAACGATTATGAATAAGGTATGCAAGTTTATTAGTTGATGTATTCAGATAAAAAATAAATCTTATGCAGCATTGATCTTCATTCAACTATGGTATCTTATTTGTACATCTCTACCTTTATATATATAGCAATGGTTAACTTTTTGAATGGTCTTGAAAGCCTTATCAGTGAATGGGATGATCAAACTCCTCGTGAACCCGATAAAGATAAAGATTTAATCTTTGTAAATGGAGAAGAAGGAACCATAAATTCTAATGGTAAATTATCTTGCTTGGAAGCTTCGATTTTTTCAAGAAATAGTCGAATTTTTGAAGATGCTATAGAAAAAGGTGTTAAATCTTTGGTCTTATATCTTACTGATTCTGTTGGGCTAATAACATATACTAGCTGTGAAGGGCATCGAGTTAATCGAGAGTTAAATATATTGAAGCATCGCAATGTTGGGATTTTACCCAGAAACTTGGAAGAGTATAATTTTGTCAAATACAATTTAAAACAGGTTGAAAGTTTTTTTGTTAAGTTAAATAATAATAAATGTGTTCAAGTCACTATTGATGAAAATTTCGTTGAATCAGAAAATGGGAAAATGCCTTGCATAGATATTCTTTTTCTGCCCAAACTGGGAAAAGAAAATGACTATTTTCTTGCTCTGGAAGAAGTCTATCAGAATTTTCTAGAGCTAACAAAACGCCAATTCAAACGATAGGAGCATACCCTATATGTCTAAATTCACGACATTTTTATTAAAAGTAGCTAGTAGGTGTAATTTGGATTGCACTTATTGTTATGAGTTTAAACTTGCTGATCAATCTTGGAAAGACCAGCCACACCTTATGACTTCTGAAGTTTGGAGAGTTTCTGCCGAAAAAATCTCAGATTATGCTCTTAAACATGAATTATTATCCGTAGGTATTAATCTACATGGAGGAGAACCCCTGCTTTTGGGGAAAAAGAACATTAGGTTTCTGCTTAGTGACTTTAAGTCAATTCTAAGTAAAAATAATATTAATGTGAGTTATGGTCTACAAACTAATGGGGTTTTACTTGATCAAGAATGGTTAGATATTTTTAGTGAGTTTAATGTCCGAATAGGTATCAGTCTTGATGGGGATCCAAATGCTCATGATAAAAATAGAGTGTTTTTTTCGGGCAAAGGATCTTATGCTATAGTCAGAGAGGCTATTAATTTATGCCTATCTCAAGCTAAAAACAGGGAAGTTTTTGGTGGGACTTTAGCTGTGATTGATGTTGAATCAGATCCGATAGAAGTTCTGCATCATTTCTTAGATATAGGAGTGAAGACAGTTGATTTTCTATTTCCAGATGCAAATTGGGATTCTTTGCCTCCTGGTAAGAAACATTTTCATGAAACTATTTATGCGGATTGGTTAATAAAAGTTTTTAATGAGTATTTGAGGATCAATGACCCAAGTATTTCTATTAGGATATTTGAAACTTTGATCAAGCTTTGCCTTGGTTATAAGCATAACATGGACATATTTGGGATTGCGCCTATAGAAATCTTGGTTATATCAGCTAACGGAGATCTACATGCTTTAGATTCTTTGAAGGCTTCCCTACCAACTTACTTAGGAAAGAACATCCTTAGTGATGACTTTGAATATTCTACTATTGCCAAAACTGAGTTAGGAAAAGCACAGACAGGTGGATACGAAAATTTGGCTGATAAATGTAAAGCATGTGTGAACTCGTTAATCCCATCATTCACTTACATTCGTTATGGATGAATACGGCTTTAGATCTCGTAATATCGTAAGCTATGACCGTAATTTTTCCAATGCTGTTCATCTGTAGTGGTACTGACAAAAATTTTAGCAGTAAGCAGCGATCTTACACATTTACATGGTGAGCCATAATTACTGGAATCCTTGGGTATCGATCGGCGTAGCTCTGCTATATGTGTTAGTCCTACACTACAATTTCAGTTGCTATACTTGTGATAATGCTAAGTGCAATTGCGGGTGTTAACTGTTCCGTTCTTTGCGTTTGCATTCCGTTTTGCCTTTCAGTCCATTAAAGGTGTCATACGTAACACATAATCACGTGATTTTACTCGGTAGAGTGCATCTATCTTAAAGATGC
>JALOTR010000077.1 GCA_025457805.1 Akkermansiaceae bacterium
CAAGCCACGCGTCGGGATAACGGCTTGGATGAAGGTGCGGCCGGAGGGCTCGGTGTCCATGTGCTCCATCATGCCCTTGCGGTTCATGAGGATCTTGAGAATGCCCTGGGTGTAATCGCCCGGAGCTTCCACATAGAGTGTCTCGAAGGGTTCCAGCAACTTGCCGGCATCATCGCGGCGGAAAATCACAACCGGACGGGAAACCAGCACCTCGAATCCCTCGCGGCGCATTTGCTCGACCAGCACGGCGATCTGCATGGCACCACGGGCGGAAACATTGAAGACGCCGGAAAGATCGGTGTCCTCCACGGTGATGGAGATGTTTGTTTTCAATTCGCGCATCAAACGGTCGCGGATGGCGCGGGAAGTGACGTGTTTGCCTTCCTTGCCGGCGAGCGGGCCGTCGTTGATCGAGAACTGCATGGACACGGTCGGCGGGTCGATCGCGACGAAGGGCAGTGCTTCCATGTCGCCATTGGCGGCGAGGGTTTCGCCGATATCGATGTTTTCAATACCAGCCGCGATGCCGACGATGCCGCCTGCGCCGCAACCTTCGGAGTCGGCAGTGGCGAGGCCGGAGTAGGTGAAAGTTTTCATCACCTTGGATTGTTGTTTGGTGCCATCCTTGCGGAGCAGCCAGATCGTATCGCCCTTGGTCACGCTGCCGCCGAGCACTTTGCCGATGGCCACACGGCCGACGTAGTCATCCCACTCGATGTTGGAGACGAGCATGGAAAACGGTGCTTCCGGATCGGCCTTGGGCTCGGGGATGAACTCGACGATTTTCTTGAGCAGCGGGATGCAATCCTTCCGCTCGTCTTCCGGGTGATCCATGAAATAACCATCGCGGGCGGAGCCATAACAGAAGGGAGCATTGAACTGCTCTTCATCGGCATCGAGATCGAGGAAAAGTTCGAGCACCTGGTCATGCACCTTGAGAGGATCGGCGAGCGGGCGGTCGATCTTGTTGATGACGACAATCGGCTTGAGGCCTTCCTGCATCGCCTTGCGGAGCACGAAGCGGGTTTGCGCCTGCGGGCCGCCGGAAGCATCGACGACGAGCAGAACGCCATCGACCATTTTCATCACGCGCTCCACCTCGGCACCGAAGTCGGCGTGGCCCGGGGTGTCCACGATGTTGATCGTGTAGCCTTCCCAGTGAATGGCGGTGTTCTTGGCCTTGATGGTGATGCCTTTTTCCTTTTCCAGGTCCATGGAATCCATGGCGCGCTCTTGCGTGGCTTGGTTTTCCCGATAGGTGCCGCCGGCTTGGAGAAGCTGGTCCACGAGGGTGGTTTTCCCATGGTCAACGTGGGCGATAATGGCGAGATTGCGAATTTTCAGAGACATGGAACAATGGGATGGAATGAGGCGTCCGTGCGAACGGGGGGCGGGCTATGCACGGTTTTTCCCCACGTGGCAAGGCGGGATTGGGGGAAATGCCTGCTCGGCGATCCAGAAGGGGATTCGAACCGCAGATTCACGCAGATGAACTCAGATCGTAGAGAGGGATCGGGATTTTGGCGGAATGAGGGGAAATCGGACTGAATCCTCCCTGTTCATCGTACATCCGGGTCCATCTGCGGTTCAAATCTTGCCACAGCCTACTCGGGAGGCTCCGGGGATTTTCCCAGAACTTTCCGTCCGAGCAGCAACAGCGGTAATCCGAAAATCAGGGAAACCACCGCCACGAGCGGCCATCCGCGCACCGGGGCGACCGGGCATTCGCCTTGGCGCAGGGATTCCATGTATTCGGTATAATTTTCCGCTGCTTCTTCCGCTTCGTCCTCCGCCACGGCCACCCGCACGCCGCCGACGGCATTGCTGTAGTGCCAGAAAAGTTGGACGAAATGTTCATCCAACAACACGCCCTGGATTCCCCGCGATTCCAGGAAGGCGCGGAACAAATGCGCGTCTTCCGGCGTGGGGAATGAGGCGATGGTGATCATGAGGGCGGCTTACTGCACGGGGATCTCGATATCGAGTTGTTGAGTCTTCGGGTCACCGCCCTCCATGCCCATGAGGGCGGTGCCGAAGACTCCGAGGCCCTTGGTTTTCAGCTCGGAGCGGTATTGTTCGAGCTGCTTTTCATTGAGGACGGGGCGGAGTTGCTCGACCTTGTCGTTGATCCGCTTGTCGATGATTTCGCGCATCGATTGGGTCGTGGACTTGAGATCGGGCGGAGTCTTGTCGCCGGATGTCGCGCGGGCGGTCATGGCATCGGTCATTGCCTGTTGCAGGCCGAGTCCGTAGGGATCCATTTCGATGCCCATGCCTTCGGTAAACATGGCGGCGGCATCCGGTTTTTCCTGCTCCTGGAGGATTCGTTTTTCGGCCTCGGCAGAGAGAATTTTGTAAACCTCATCGCGTTGGCCTTCCTCGAAGGTCACCACGCCCTGCAATTGCGAGAGGCTCTTCAAGGCGGCGGAGTCCACTTTGGTCTGGATTTCCTTTTCCTTGAAAACGCCGAACGCCTCCTTCTGCTCGGCGGTGAAGGTGGAGGCGAGTTGATCATCGATCGCCTTGTCGCTGAGGCCGCCCACGAGGTCGGTCATGCCTTCCATCGAGCCAGGATCGGTGAAATCCATTTCCTCCAACTTCTTCATCCGCTCATCGAGCCAAGTGGTGAGCGATGCTTTCTGGGCTTCCGTGAGATCGACGTTTTCCGAGATCCGCTGGATGTATTTCTCGAACTTCGAGCGCTGGCGGCTGGTCATCATCTTGGCCATTTCCCCCTGCATGCGGGCGGCTTGTTTCAGCTGCTTCTCGGAGGGCCCGGCGGGTTCTTTTTTTACGGAGGGCTCACGGATGGCGCGCTTGCCGGGCGGCGGCGCCTCGACGGCGGGCGCGGGAGTGGGAGATGGAGCGGGTGCGCTGGCAACTGGGGGATTCGCAGCGGGTGTTTCCGCAAGCTGAGGCGAAGCCGCGCTGGGTTTCACCGTCCAACCGATCGCCACGCCGAGCACCAACATGCCGATTCCAACCAAGGGGGTTTGTTTGTCCATCGTGTGGGAAGCGTTGCCCGTTTGGGCATTTGCGCAAGTTATCTTGCGGGGATGCTTCAGCAAAAGCGGACCATGTCCTTGATGAACTGGCCCCAGAGGAAAAACAGGCCGCGCTTGGAGTATTGGAAATGGCCGTCGCCGGTAAGGCGGATGATGCCGGTGGCGAGGTTGTGATCGAGCTGGCGGCGCATTTCCTTTTCGATGGAAATCTCGATCTCGTCCGGGTCCGGGATGCGGAGTTGGCTGACGGGAATCTTCTGCCGCTCCAGATATCCGCGGTGGTCGCTGAGGATCTGGTGGAAGCAATTTCTGCCGCAAGGCACGTGGTTCCAGCGCACGTCGGGCGGACAGCGCAGAGTGGGGGCGAAGGGGAAATTGGTGGTGCGCCAGATCCGCCCCTGACTGTCGTGCGAGGTGATGGAAATGAAGGCGAAGGCGACATCGCTCTGCTCGCAGAGGCAGACGGCGGCGATGGCGCGTTCTTCCGGATTCCAGAACAGGCGGAAATACTGGCGCATGCCGTCCCATTCCCAGCCGCAATCGGACACGTGCTCGAAGCCGGCCTCGTCCATCGCGGCGGCGGCTTCGGTGGCATTTGGGAAGAAGGATGGATTGGGGATCGGCCGCTGGCTCAGGCGGTTCTCGACAGGCAGGCGCATGCGGCGGATGCGGGTGAGCAGCTCGAACCAAGGCAGGAAAAACCACAGGAATGCCCCGCCCATGCCGGCCAGCAGGCTGCGGGTGGGGAAGTAAAACAACGAGAAACTCGCCACCAGAAATGTGACGGCGCCCAGTTTGCGCATGCAATTGGCGCGGCCGGAACGGAGGGCCACACCAAGGATTACCAATCCTACGACAATCAGGGTTTCACGCATTGGAATCGGACTGGAGAGAGTTTTGCCGGAATCGCACGGTCAACGGGTTCCACGCATCTTGGGGCCGCGCAAGCGCTTGTTTCGGGTTTCCCATGGGTTCCGCATATTTTATTGCCAGCACTGGCTCAGGAGTTCCCGCAGACGCTCGGGATCGGTGGCGGAGGTTTTCGCCACAAAACCCCGGGCATGGGCGAAATGCACGTCCGGACAATCGCTGATCCGCGTGAAATCCAGCCGCGGGTGGTCGTTGTGGCGGGAAAGCCCGAAGCCCTGCCCGCGACGGTCCGGATAGACGAGGCCCACGATCTTATCGCCGTCCGGATGATCCTCAATGAAGCGGCCGAGGCCGGAAGAGGGTTCGTCCGGCATAGGTTCGGTGCGCGGCATGTAGAGGACGTGGAAGGAGCCGGTGGGCGATGGGATTTCCCAAAATTCGCCGAATTTTGCAATGTAATCGAGCCGCTCGCGGAGTTGGCCAAGGTATTCGAGCAAGTCCGCGCCGATCCAGCTCATCACCTCCCACAGCGGCTCGCCGGGGTTGAGTTCGCTGGTTTTCGCAAAGCGCCGCAACAGGGTGACATCGATGGGGGAATGGAGCTTCGCCATCTGGTCGCGGTCCACGCCCAGCCAGCGGGCGGTTTCCACCGGGCCGCGGGTGTCGAACCACTCGGCCGGCTCCAGCCAATCGCAGAATTTCCGCGCATCTTCATAAACGCCGAGGTGCTGCAACACGAGGCTCAGCGCGCAGAGCGGCTCGCTGTCTTTGGGAAATTGGTGGTGATCGAAATTTCCCCGCGCCGGATCATGTTCGCCGCCGACATCGACCACGGCGATGGCAGGATCCGCGAGATCGGCATCGGTGGGTTCGCGACGGACGACGGGAACGCCGTAACGCGCCATCAGCAGGCAGCAGGCAAGAAACTCGTCCTTATGCGAGCCGCCGGGGTGAGTGAGAATGCGGGTGAATGACATGCAGGGTGGGTAAAAACCTTGGGGAGGCGGCACCTTAGAGTCTCATTGCCGCATGGAAAGGGATTTTTCGACCTCCTGATGGATGAGAAGTTGAAACGCCAAGACGCCAAGGTCGCCAAGTGAAGAAGAGAGGCTTCCTGTGAGGTGTTCTACCCGATGCAAAACCTATCTAGTTTCCGTGTATTCCGAGTCTTCCGTGGTTCCCATTTCTTAATTTGGGCCCCTGAATCGAAGTTGCCCACCCGCTCTTGACGCGGCGGGCGGATTCGCGGGATGCTCACGCCGCGATGAATGACACGACACGCCCGTTTTCCAGCCCGATGCTTGATGGCCCTGACCGCGCGCCCAGCCGGGCGATGCTTTATGCCGTCGGCTACAAGAAGGAGGATTTCTCCAAGCCTCAAATTGGCATCGCCTCCACCTGGAGCGAGGTCACGCCCTGCAATATCCACATCGACAAGCTGGCCATCGAGTCCCGCAATGGCGCGGACGCAGCCGGCGGAAAAGGCGTGATTTTCAATACGATCACCATTTCCGATGGCATCTCGATGGGCACCGAGGGGATGAAATACTCGCTCGTTTCCCGCGAGGTGATCGCCGATTCGATCGAAACGGTGGTCGGCTGCGAGGGCATGGATGGCTTCGTGGCGATCGGTGGATGCGACAAGAACATGCCCGGCTGTTTGATCGTCATGGCGCGCATGAACCGCCCCTCGGTGTTTGTTTACGGCGGCACGATCATGCCCGGCTGCGCCAAGCTCAAGGGCGAGGAAAAGGACCTCGATGTGGTGTCCGTGTTCGAAGCTGTGGGCAAGCACGCAAATGGCGAGTTTTCCGATGAGGAACTGGAAATGGTCGAAAAATGCGCCATTCCCGGCCCCGGTTCCTGCGGTGGCATGTACACTGCCAATACGATGGCCTGCGCGATCGAGGCGCTCGGCATGTCGCTTCCTCACAGCTCGGCCCAGGCAGCGATTTCCGATGATAAAATGCGCGATTGTTTTGATGCCGGCGCGGCCGTGATGAATCTCATCAACCTGGGCATCAAGCCGCGCGACATCATGACCAAGGAGGCATTTGAAAATGCGATCACCGTGCTCATCGCGCTCGGCGGATCCACCAACGCCTGCCTCCACATTCCCGCCATGGCGCATGCGGCTGGCATCGATATGGGCATCGATGATTTCGAACGCATCGGCAAAAAAGTGCCGGTGCTCGCCGATCTCAAGCCCTCCGGGAAATATGCCATGGCCGACCTCGTGCGGATCGGCGGCACGGTGCCACTCATGAAGATGTTGCTCGACGCCGGCTTGCTTCATGGCGATTGCATGACCGTCACCGGCAGGACCTTGCGGGAAAACCTCGAAAAATTCGCCAAGCCCTATCCGGAAGGTCAGCAAATCATCCGCCCGGTGGACAATCCCTTCAAAAAGGACAGCCACCTGCGCATCCTCTACGGCAACCTCGCGGAAGGCGGCGCGGTCGCGAAAATTTCCGGCAAAGAAGGCGAGCACTTCACCGGCAAGGCCCGTGTTTTCAATTCCGAAGACTGCGCGATGAAGGCCATCCTCGCCAAAGAAATCAACAAGGGCGACGTCATCGTCATCCGCCTCGAAGGCCCCAAAGGCGGCCCGGGCATGCGTGAAATGCTTGGACCCACCAGCGCCATCATGGGCCTCGGACTCGGCAAGGATGTGGCCCTCATCACCGATGGCCGTTTCTCCGGCGGCAGTCACGGATTCGTGGTCGGCCACATCACTCCGGAAGCCTTCTGCGGTGGCACCATCGGCATCCTCGAAGAAGGCGATGAAATCGTCATCGACGCCGTGAACAACCGCATCGACGTGAAACTCTCCGACGAGGAAATCGCCAAACGCAAGGCCGCATGGGTCCAACCCGAACCCCGCTACACCCGCGGCGTGCTGGCCAAGTTTGCCAAGCTCGTTTCCACCGCAAGTGAAGGTGCGGTGACGGATAAGTATCTATGATTCCCGATCACGCCCAAACCTTGTATTCCCGATTCGAGCAGGAAGGCATCCCCTTGCTGCTCGCGGGAGGTTGGGCGGTAAACCATCATGGCTACTCGCGATACACTCGCGACGTGGATTGGATTTGTTCGAGAAAGAATGAGTCACAGGCCAGTTCGCTGATGTCGGACTTGGGTTTCACCAAAGTTGCCGAAGGCATGGCTTCGAGGTTTCTCCGGAAAAGTGATCCCTGTTACCCACCCATCGATTTGCTTTGGTTTGATGACGCAAGCTTTGCGAAAATGGCTCAAACCACGGATCGAATTGGCAGTGATGGCATTATCCCTGTGATTGATTTTGAGTCGTTGCTCGCCATGAAATTCCACGCACTGAAAGACGACGAGCATAGACAAGGCAGGGACGTTTTGGACATACGCAGTTTGTTGAGTTATAGCATATCCCAAATTAGCGATTGTCGCTTGCAACATCTGTGTCTGCGGTTCGCCGGCCCGGGTGTCTATGAAACCCAAATCAAGCCTTACCGATGACTGCCGACCATTTGGTGTTTCCTGATTTCTCCGATCATCCACCACCGCCGCAACTGACCCACGAGCAATTCAGCCATTGGATTTTCAATGAATGGCTACCGATGTGCGCCGCACGCGGTGAAATGTCCGAGGAGAAACTCCTCGCGGACTTCATGAACAACGAAGGCCGCGTGACCTCGTGGCCGGACTTCGGGGCGGCGTCGGAATTGAAGCCCTGAGCCCGACCTTGGATCCCGGCGAAATCCGCGCGCCGGACAATAACGCGTGCAAGCCACGCCGGATCGTGGTTTCTCCGCTGGAGTGAACGGCCGCGCGGCACAACTCGATGGACTCCGGGCAATCGCCATGCTGGCGATCTGCTGGGATCACTGGCGGCCGATTTCATGGTCCCGCTGGTTTCCCTTTGAGGTATTCCTGTTCTTTTTCCTCGTCATGACCGGCTACCTCATCACCGGATCGCTGCTGCGCGAACGTGACCGCAGCGAGGCAAGCGGTGGCGCGTGGAAAATGAAAGCCATGCGCATCTATCAGATCCGCCGTGGGCTGCGCATCCTTGCCCCCTACTACGCCGCCCTCGCCCTTGCCTTGCTGGTCATGGCGCCCGATGTCTGGGCCGCACCCCTGTGGTATGTGTTTCATGTGTCGAACATCCACATGGCCTATCTAACCGATTGGCCATCCGGCACCAATCATTTCTGGTCGCTCTCGATGCAGCAGCAGTTCTATCTGATCTGGCCCTTTGTGATCTGGTTCCTGCCAAGAAAATGGCTTCTGTGGGTCATCCTCGCCTGGTCCGCCATTGGCCCCATCACGCGGATGAATCACGATCACTTCGCCCAATGGTGCGCCCGTCCCGAAGTGCTCACCTGGGCCTGCTTCGATTACTTTGGCATCGGTGCCCTGCTCGCGCTTGCCGTGCATCGCGGCATGAAACTCGAAAGCCCTGGCCTGCGTTGGATTTCCGCTGCGGCGGGATTGGCCTACCTCGCATTCTTCATCGCCCATGCCATGGGTTGGCCCACATTCGGCGTGCGCTCGCTCCAGCAAAGCTTCCTCGCCATCGCCCTCTGCGGCGCGATCGCCGCCGGGTCGGTGGGCTTTTCCGGAATCCTTGGAAAAATCCTTGAGACCAACTTTCTCCAAAAAGTCGGCGCGCTCTCCTACGGCATCTATCTCTATCACAACCTTGCCCCACTCGTCGCCGGCAAACTGCTCTGGTTCCTCTGGGGCGATTCCTTCCAAGACCCCCTCTGGGACTGGGTCCGCATCCTCTCCTTCGCCACCTTCACCTGGCTCCTCGCCCTCGCCTCATCGAAATGGATCGAGCGCCCCCTCCAGGGCATCCGCTCCAAAATCGGCACATCCAAGTCATGAGTCCCGTCGGCATGGCATATTCCCGCTGTCTTATGGCCCCGTCCCTCTGTCATTTTCCTTCAACAATCAACAATCGTCATTCCATCCCTTTTCTCTGATCACTGCTCACTCGGCACTTCCTCTTCCCTCCAAAAAATGCGCCCTGCGTCCAGCCCGCCGCCCGACTTTCGCGCCTAGACAACTGCCCA
>JALOTR010000724.1 GCA_025457805.1 Akkermansiaceae bacterium
CGACATTGGGGCGTCCGACGATGGCGACGGTAGGCATGTGGCGGATCAAAGGGCGGAATCCGGCCATGCGCAAGGCTGTAGGTCACCGGGTTCCTCCGGGAGAGGATCAAGCCCGTTTGAAACGTGCCTCGTATTGCCCGTGGAGTTGCGCTTGCAACGCCTTGAGTTCCTCAAGACTGCGCGATTGAAGGGCCTCATTCGAAGTGATCGGTAGTTCGAGAAACTCCTCGAGAGTCTGGATTTTTCCGATCCAAAGCCCCTCCGTGAGTCCTTCGACACGGCCTTCGACGCGGCCTTCGACACGGCCTTCGACACGGCCTTCGGCCTTCAGCTTTTCTGCGACGGACATGGTATTCTTTTCGAGTTCGGGGTTGTTTGACAGGGTATGGAAGATTTTCTTCGCGTCAAGGTCGCTGTCGGCATGGAGGGCATAGAGAAGCATGAGGCTCAGGAGGTTGTCGGGAAGATCGGAGGCGGAAATATTTGTCAGCCATTGGAAAAAACGAAGCAACTCGCGTTGTCGGGCCAGTTTCATCAATTGAAGCACCACCCGGAGCCGGACGTCATCTTCGGCTTGGGCCGGGTCGTGGCGGGTGAGGTCCAAAAGCAGGTGATGAAACTTCGGTAGGTAGGGTAGCAAATCGGCCGCGACATCTTCAGGGAGCTCAAACAGATCTTCGAACGAGGTCGATACATTCCACGCATCCGGGCCCTGGTGGAAAACGAAAGGAATCACGGGCGGTAACGGCAAGCCCTGGGATTTCTGATGCTGGATCAAGATTTCTGTCAGGTAGGCCATCAACCGCAAAGAGTGGAGCTGCTGGAGGCTCGACTTGATGAAGGATCCGGGAAGGACGGAGAGCGACGACCATTCAATTCGCGCCGAGATGCCAGCCGGCAGGTGACTCTTGAAAAAAGCAGTCGCATGCTCCGGCTGGGAGAAAATTGCTTTGAAGAAACCGTCATTGGTATGCACGGCGGGCTCCAGAATTTCATCGGCATTTTCCACGGTGAAAACGCTTAAGTGCGCCGTTGATTCATGGCAAGCTTCCGCTCTCAATGAATCTCCCCACGAAAAAACCCCGCCTTTGCGGGCGGGGTCAATTCTACGAACAGGGATGGCGGAGCGGACGGGGCTCGAACCCGCGACCTCCAACGTGACAGGCTGGCGCTCTAACCAACTGAGCTACCGCTCCATGTCCCGTTCGGGTGGCGCGGACGCTATGGGGCGACCCGGAACCACGCAACACCTTTTTTACGCATCGGTGAACTTTTTTTCGGGGTCATTTGGAGGCCAAAGATTCGACCACGGATTCCAGACTTGCGAGGTCCTCCACGGAGTAAACAACTGCCTCTTTATCAATCTTTCCGACCAATCCGGCGATGACTTTTCCGGGGCCGAGTTCGAGGAAATTCCGGTGACCCATTGCGATAAGCGCTTGGATGGAGGCGGTCCAGCGGACAGATCCGGTGACTTGTTTTTCGAGCATCGAGCGGATTTCCGCCTCCTCGGAGACCGGGGTGGCCGCGTAGTTGCAGATCACGGGGATCGATGGCTTGGAGAACGAAATTCCGGCCAACTCCGCAGCGAGTTTGTCTTGGGCGCTTTGCATCAGGCGCGAGTGATAAGCACCCGCGACGTTGAGCTTGATGGCGCGGCGGATGCCGAAATCCTTGGCCTTGGCCACGGCGGCATCGATGCCCGCCACGGTGCCAGACAGGACGATTTGGCCCGGCGCATTGAAATTGGCCACATCCACGTCTGCGGCGGCTGCCAGCGCGTGGACCTGGTCCTCTTCGCCGCCGATGAGTGCCGCCATCGATCCTTCCGTGGCGTTGCAAGCTTCCTCCATGAAGGCTCCGCGTTTGCCGACGATTTTCAGCCCGTCCTCCAGAGAAAAGGTGCCTGCGGCAGCGTGGGCGGTGAACTCCCCCAAGGACAGACCTGCGGCGGCGACCGGTTTGAGATTGGGCAGGCGCTCGCGGATCAATGCGAGCGCCATCAAGCCGTGGAGATAGAGCGCTGGTTGGCAGCGGCTGGTTTTCGTCAGTTCCTCATCCGGCCCCTCAAACATGATGGTGGAAATGGGAAACCCGAGGGCCTGATCCGCCTTTTCGGCCATTTCCCGTGCCGCGGCGGATGCCTCCACGAAGTCCTTGCCCATGCCCACTTTTTGGGCGCCCTGTCCGGAGAAAAGTAATACCATTTCGCTCATGTCGATGGGTGGTCTAGGTGAATGCCCACGGGGTGAAAAGAGGAAATACCACAGCAACATTCCCGCCGCCGAGGGGTTTCATTGGGGTCTGTTTGGGAAAACCCCACCATCATCATGAAAATTCCACGTTATCGCAAAGGAATCCTGCTCGCTTCACTCTCGCTGGGTAGCTGGCTTGCCGCGCCATCCATCATTTCTGCCCAAGAAGCGCCGCCCACTCCACCTCCAGCCCCGGCCGAGCGCGGCGGGGATGGTGCCAAAGCCGAAAAACGCATGGAGCGGGGCCGCAAGCATCTCGAAGAACTCCGCCGTGCAGGCCGCCATGAGGAGGCCCGCAGGATGGAAATGCGCATGCGCGGCGGTCCCCAACGCCCCGGTCCACGCGGACCGCTGGCCGAGGTCCAGGCACCGATCCAGAAAGCCAGACATCTGAAACAAGCCGCGGAACATCTCAAAGCCGCTGGTTATGAAAAGCAGGCGGACATGGCCATGGAGGAAAGCAAACGCATCGAAACCCGCCTCCGCGAGGAAATGGAACAACGCCGCAAACAGGAAAAGCAGGCGCGCGAAATGAAGGAGAAAAAACCGGAACGCCCGAAGGCAAAAGCCGAGTCGGATAAATCCACCGACGCCATCGAGGGAGAGATGAAAAAAATGCGCCGCGAAATGGAGGAACTCCGCCAACAACTCCGCCGCATGAAAGCCGAACGCGAGAAAACGCCCCCAGCGCCAACTCCCGCTCCAACTCCATGATGGAGCCAATTGATATCATCTAACAAAAAGAAAGGGCGCGGTGAATGCACCGCGCCCTTTTGATTGAAGAAGTGA
>JALOTR010000078.1 GCA_025457805.1 Akkermansiaceae bacterium
GCGGCACTGGGCAGGACGGGTTTCGAGGGAGTATCGGATGCTTTTGTTAGAGGAAGGCGAGGAGAAGACGCGCGAGGTGGTGAATGAGCAGGGCGAGCGTGTGGTGGAAGTGGTGAAGAAGGGGATGAAAACAGAGCAGGTGGTCGCCGAGCAGGATCGGCTGGCGGCAGGCAAGGATGTGGCCTTGCAGCAAATGTTGAGGTGGAAGGTGAGATATTTCACCGATGGGGCGGCGGTGGGCAGCCAGGGCTTTGTGAATGATTTGTTTGAGCGTTGTCGCGACCGCTTCGGAGCGAAGCGCAAGAGCGGTGCGCGGAAGATGCGAGGACGGGCAGGAGCAGCTGCGGATCTGATATGGACCGCGCGGGATCTGCGGAAGGGGATTGAGGCATAGGCATGCCAATGCGTCGGGAGGCTACAAGTAAGCGGGAGGGACGCTTGGGATGACCATGTCGACGTGACTGGCCGGAATGATGTCTTTGGTGATGGAGAATTGCCGGTTGGGAAACGTTCCTATCCTGGAAACCACGCCTTGGGATTTGCAACCTGGGCGTAGAGGGGTAGCTCTAGCCGGGATCGAGCTCGCGACAGGCGAATTTTCAATCCGCGGCTCTGACAATTTGGCCATCGAGTCTTGGACCCCCTGCCCACGAAGGGGGCGGCCTCACCCGCGCTGGCTGGTGCAAGCACAAAGCTTATAAAATGTGTCTTTTATCATCAGAGACGCAACCGAGTTTGGCAGATCTCTATTTTGTGCGTGGGGCGTTTTTATTTTGGGGCTCCGTTTTTGGGGAGGAGTTCCTTGAGTTTGGCAATGTAGCCGTTCAATCCGCCTTCGAGTTCGCCGAGGTCTTTGGAGAGTTTTTTGCCTTCGGCATCTAGAACATACATGGTGGGGTATCCGCCGTTGAGGTAGGTTTTGCGGAGTTCCGCGTTTTGCTTTTTGAGGGGTGCCGGCTGATCCTTCGTTTTGGGGAAGTCGGCCTCCATGAGGATGAAGTGCTGGCTTGCGAAATCAGTGAACTCCTTTTTGGAAATGACTTCCTTTTCGAGCTTCTTGCACCATCCGCACCAGTCGGACCCGGTCATGTAAATGAGGATGGGCTTGTTCTCGGCTTTCGACTTGGCTTTGGCGGCTTCCCAGTCAGCGGTCCACGGGGGATTGGCGGCGAATGCGGAGGCAGCGGTGAAGAGAAGGGCGGCGATGCTGGAGATGAGGAATTTCATGAGGCGGGTAAGATGAGCGGGGCGGGAACTTATTTCAAACAAAACACCCCGCCCAGGAACGCGTCCGGAGCGGGGTGTCTGCTCTACCTGATGCTGAACTCAGTCGAGATCCTTTCTTTCCAGCGCACTGTCGAGGTGCTTGAGAAAATCGTCGGTTTTGGGGAACCTGGACGCGAAGAAACGGGTGAATTCCTTTCCTTCCGGGGTGAAGAGGACGACGGTGGGAAAGCCTTCGATCTTGTATTTTTCGGCGATCGGTTCGTTTTTCTTCCTGAGTTCTTCATCGCCTTTGGGCAAATCAATCTCGACGAGAATGAAGTTTTTCGAAGCCGCATCGATGAACTCCTTCTTCGAAAAAACGTTCTTCCGCATGGCGATGCAGGGCGGGCACCAATCGGAACCGGTAAACTCGACGAGGACGGATTTTTTCTCGGCCTTGGCCTTTTCGAAGGCCTTTTCGAGGTCCGTGGACCATCCTTCAAGGGTGGTGGCGAATGCGGATGCGGAGAGTGCGGCCACACCGACGGTGACCGAGGCGAGCCAGGTAATTGCTTTCATCACGGGTGTAAGCGTTTTGAGTGGGAAGTTTATTCGAAAAACTTGGCCGCTTGGGTGAAATCCGTCTAGCCAATGCCCATGCAAGCCCGCCCGCGCCTGATCGTCGCCACTCGCAATGCCCACAAGACTGCGGAAATCCGCTCGATGATCGGGGATCGTTACGAGGTTCTGGACGCCACCCATTTTCCTCAATGTCCGGAAATCGATGAGACCGGGACCACCTTTCTCGAAAACGCGCGGCTCAAGGCGCTCGGCGTCAGCCGTGTGGTGGAGGGTTGGGTGCTTTCCGATGATTCCGGGCTGGAGGTGGATGCGCTTGGGGGTGCGCCCGGAGTCTGGTCGTCGAGCTTCGGCGGGGAGGAGGGAAATCACCCGCTCAACAACGCGCGGTTGATCCGGGAAATGGCGGGAAAATTCGAGCGCCGCGCCCGATTTCGCTGCACGATGGTGCTCGCACGGAGCGGCGAGGAGGTGGCCCATTTCTCGGGCGTGGTGGAGGGCCGCATCATTGAGGTGGCGAGGGGTTCGGAAGGATTTGGTTACGATCCCTTGTTCATTCCCGAAGGCTATTCGGAGACATTTTCCGAACTGGGAGAAGAGGTGAAAAACTCGCTTAGCCACCGTGCGCGGGCCTTGGCTCAGGTCGCGGACTTCCTACGGGACCTTTCGAGAGGCGAGTCAAATTGATTTACTTTCATTGATTTTAAACTATTTTGCCGGTCGTGAAAAAACTCGCCGCTATCGTCTGTGCCTTGCTTCCGGTTTGTGGAGCGATGGTTTCCTGCTCCAGTCAGGTCAAGGCGCGGAAGCCGGTGAGTTATCGCTTTGAACACGGTCGCACAGCGCTTCTGAAAGATGGCATTGCCTATGCGCCGAAGCGTGCCCCGGCTGCGGTGAAGCGAGCGATTGCGGCGGGCAACCGTCTTCAGAGCAAACCTTACAAATGGGGTGGCGGTCACGCGCGGCACAACGATTCCGGCTACGATTGTTCAGGAACCGTTTCCTATGTCCTGCGCGAATCCGGTCTCCTCAAGGGCAGCATGCCTTCGAGCGGATATTTCAGATACGGCAAAAA
The DNA here is from genome assembly GCA_025457805.1 of Akkermansiaceae bacterium. Taxonomy (GTDB): domain Bacteria; phylum Verrucomicrobiota; class Verrucomicrobiia; order Verrucomicrobiales; family Akkermansiaceae; genus Luteolibacter. The sequence continues at coordinate 2,861 of JALOTR010000078.1, forward strand.
AGGCGAGGGTGACTGGATCACAATCTATATCCGCAGTGGGCATGTGTTCATGACCATCGCGGGCCTCCGCCTTGATACCGGCTGGGGGGCGGATCGATCCGGACCCCGGTGGCATACCCGGACACGGCCGGGAAGAGGCCATGTCATGCGCCACCCTCCGGGGCTGTGATGGCAGGATGTGCCCCCAAAACGGGTGACGTTGTTCAAAGCCTCGCGTCGGCTCGGGTTGAGTGGCCTGCACCTCAAGGACAATCAAAGCGCGGCCACGGATTTCATTCCACCTCCGCCATCGATCTGAGCACGCGGTCCGCTGCGGAAAAATCGAGGCACTCGGTCACCCGGTTCGGCACCACCCACACGGACATGCCGGCGGCCTTGGCGGAGATCACCCCATTGAGCGAATCCTCAATGACGAGGCACTGCGATGCTTCGAGAGAAAGTTGTTTGGCGGCTTCAAGATATAAATCCGGTGCTGGCTTGATGCGCGCTGCATCGCCGCGGCACACGGTGGTTTGGAAATAGCCTGCAAGCCCCAGTCTTTCCAACCAACCATCCACCCACTGGTGCGAGGAACTGGAAACCACCGCGCAGGGGATTTGGCGGGACTTGAGTTTTTCCAACAGATCCACCACGCCATGCATAGGGCCTTCGTGGGCAAGTTCCGCCATGATTTCCTCCTGCCTGCGGGCATCGAGATCATGCCAATCGAAGGCCAAGCCTGTGAGTTCTTCAAGATGCGTTTTGGGTGACCATGTTGCGAAATCCGTGCCGATGCAGCGGGTGTAGATTTCCAAAGGCAAGGGCTGGCCGTGGGCTCCGAAGGTCCGCTTCCATGCCTGATAGATGGCCCACTCGGTATCCACCACCACACCATCAAAATCAAACAACACTGCGGAAAACTCCATGCCCTTCCCATGCCCTCTGGCCGCCACACGGGCAAGCCCGGATCTCATCGCAGTTGCGACACCACTCCATCGCGTTCGACATAGACCGCGGCGAGTTCATCGATTTGCGTGACAATTTCCGGGAGTTCGCCCGGATCGAGCAGCATCAATGCGGTGGACCAAATTTCCGCCATTGCCGCCGTGGAAGCGCTGACCCAGATGCGGGTGCAGGGAGATGCGGGCATGGCTTCATGGCCAGCAGGGTGGACGATGTGTGCGCCCTGGATGCCGGTGCCTGAGGCGCTGAGCGCGCTGTTTTCCAGATAGATGCGGAGATTCTCTCTGGAGCCAGTCAGATCCACCGGCCATGCCTGCGGGCCGAAGGCGAGCATGGAACTCGCCCCCGCGCACAGCAATCCATCCCTCGCGCCCCATGAAACGAGAAGCTGGTGGATTTCATCGAGCGCGAACCCTTTTCCCAGCCCTCCCAGATCCATCTCGCGTCCGGGTTCCTCGCATGTCACGGCGGGGGTATCCGGATGAATGGTCAAGCGCCCCATCAGCGGGGGTGGCGGTCCGTCTTCGTTTTCCTTTTGATGTTGGATGCGTCTTCCGAGAGTGATGTCAAACAAGCCGCCCGTGCGGACCAGGGCATCGAGCCCGAGGAGCAGGCATTGATGACATGACTCGCTGATATATAAAGTCTCTCCCGCCTGCATGCGGTTGATGCGGGAGATATCACTGCCATCGACGAAGCGGCTGAGGCGGGATTCCAAAAAATCGATACGCTCGAAACATTCGCGGGCCATGCTGCGCGACTCCGCCTCATCCTCACCGCGGATGCGGAGGTGGAAGGTGGTCTTCATCGCCTCGTGCGAGAAAAACCGGGCGTCGGCCAAAGGTTCCGGAGTTTTCATGATCTCATTTCGCGCCGGCCTCCATCCATTGTTTCCAAACATCGTTGCGCACAAAAACATGCAGCGGCACTCCCGTGCGCAAACCGCGCGGCAATGGCATGTGGCTGTCCTTCAAAAGCTCCGCCACCCCGGCGGTGGTTTCGGGCAAGGTGAATACCAGTGGCAGCTTGATGATTTCCGGCGCGGGGGATTGCCAATAACCGATTTGATCGAACTGCCGCAGATACCATGGCAGCGGCCAGTAATCCGATCCCACCACGGCGATGGGTTCGAGTTTGTCACTTCCAGCGTTCGCCCGGAGTTGGCCCAACCACGTTTCCAAAGCCTCGGCATCGCGCCGCGTGGGGACATAGGCAAAGGGATTCCGTTCATCGGATGCATATCTTCCGATGGCGCGGCGGGATTGTTGAAGCTGGGTGAAGAGCGCTGCGAGTGCGATGGCGGAAATGAGAATGCGGATCACAACAGGCCGCTTGGAAACATTCCACAACGCACACCCTGCCAACACACAAACGTGAGCCCAGGGCAAACACGCAAGCCATGGGGTTTTGTAGGCGATGAGGCTGTAGATCAGCACATGGAACACGCTGGCATAGGCGATGAAGCGGATGGTCTTTTTTCCTTGGCTGCCGGATGGCAGGAACGTGAATGCATAGGCTGCAAGCGCGAGCATCACCACCGGAGTGCCAAACCACCACACGCCACCGGATTTGAAGGGGACCGCGAAGAGATGAAGATAATACCAGAAGGGTTTGTCATGACCCTCCACCGTTTCATAAACAAAATACGTGCGGATGGCATCCACCGCCCCCTGGGGGTGACGCAGTCCGTGGGTATAGAACAACAAGGACACCAAGGCCGCCACGGCGAAGGAGATCCCGATTGCTTTGCGATGTTCCTGCCATCCTGAGATCCAGTTTTCCCGTGTCAGGAGTTTTCTGTTTTCCAAAGCAAGGAGTGCTCCCGCCGCCGCCCATGCGATGATGGAAATGGCAAAACTTTCCTTGGTGGCAAACATCAATGCCATCATCAAACCGGTGAGGCCTGCAACCGGACGTTTGGTGAGAAGCACCAAAGTCATCATCCCGAACAGCACCAACCACATTTCATGGATGAACATCCGGCTGTAGTATATCAACAACGGCGAAGTCGCCATCAGAGCGGCGGCCAACAAGACCGGAGCATCTCCCAAGCGCCGCCGCCAGAACAGGGGGACCAGCAACAACAAGCACCCGGCGACGGCGGTGCCGGTGCGCAAAGAGCCCTTGCTCATGTCACGCCATCCGGTTTCACCCTGCATGCGGCAAATCGGCATGGCGAGATCCGCTAACAAGGGGCCGTGATAATGCTTCGGATCGAAGGTGCCGCCTTCTTTTTCCATCCGCTTGGCAGTGATGCGCGCGCCCGTCGCCTCATCGGCATGAAAGGGCCGGCTGGATAGATCATCGAAGCGGAGGAATGCTCCGGTCGCGATCACCAGCAACCAGCAAAGGATGGTGATGGCACGCTGCATACGGCCCCGGGATACGATGAAAGAATCCATGCAGCGGCAATGTTAAACTGGCCCGCCCGCATGCCTGCTCTGCCCCATGAAATCCTGCTTGTGACTCCCGTGTGGAAGGATTCCTCGCGTCTCGCCATTTTTGGAAAATCTCTCGCTGCGGTGCTTGCCGCCTCTCCGCTGCCGATCCGTTGGGTGATCGCGGACGATGGCTCCGGGCCGGATGAGAAACAACGGCTGCTCGATTTGCAGCGTGGATTCGCGGAGGTTTTCCCGGGTGTCGAGGTGCATTTTGCTGCCGCCCACTACGGCAAGGGCTCGGTGGTGCGCGAGGCGTGGGCGCTTGCACCGCAGGCGGATTTCCTCGCCTTCGTCGATGCCGATGGGAGCGTGACGGCGGAGGATTTCCTCGAACTCATCGGCAAGGCCGTGGCGGCGGATAAATCCGTTCTCGGCATCCGCAAGCGCACCGCCACCACTCAGATCGTCGAGAGCCCTTGGCGTGGCTTCGCGCATCGCGGGTTCCTTCTGACGGCCCGCCTGCTGCTGGGGCTCGATTGTGAGGACCCCCAATGCGGAGCAAAAGTTTTCAAAGGCTCGGAATACCGTCGCATCGCGGGCGGCCTGGTCGAAAGCGGTCTGGCGTTCGATTCCGAGCTGTTGTTTTCCCTCAAACGCAGCGGTGCAAGCTGGCTGGAGGTCCCGGTCAATTGGACCGAGAAAAAAGGTGGAAAAGTCCACCCCATGCGGGATGCGTGGGGCATGTTGGCGGCGCTCCTGAGGGTTCGCTCCCGCGCGGCATGATTCCTGCATCGTTATCCATCCGGAGAACCCAGAGCCCCGGAATGTCAGCATTTGCGGGATTTCAACGGGATGTCCGGGCTTGCATGAGTTCTGAAGGGGGCTAGAAAACACCCACTGCTGATTTGAAAAGTTACTTCCTCCGCCGCCTGCTGCTTATCCCTCCAACACTTGTGGGGATCACGCTGCTTGTTTTCACCATCACGAGATTCGTGCCGGGCGGACCACTCGACCGCATGTTGCAAGAGGCATCCCGCGGTGCGGACCAGGGTGGAAAACGCAGTTCCTCTGCCAACCAGACTCAGGGCGGGCTGAGCGAGGAGCAGTTGGAAGAGTTGGAAGAACAATTCGGCCTCAACAAAAACGTGATGGTCGCCTATGGCCAATGGCTAGGAATCCTGCCCAAGGAAGTGCGCATTTCCAAACGCGAATTTCGCGATAGCGGTGAGGAAACCATCGGCGGCAAGCTCGACTCCGCCACCACCACGGATGTCGTGCTTCGCGGCGATGGCCGGGCGGTGAGGGTGAAACGTTCGGGAGATGCCATCGCCTCGGCGGTTTTTTCGGAAACCCAACAGCCGATCAGCGCGGAGGGCTGGAAAGCGCGCTTCGAGACCGAGGCGGACCGCCAGCAACGCTTCCGCATGCGCAATCCGGGCAATGAGACGGTTCCTAGTTATGCCCCGCGCGCCGTGCTCTATCAGACGCGCTTCTCCGGCCTGCTTCAGGGCGATCTGGGGCGTTCCACGGTGTACAATGACCCGGTGCATGAAATGATTTTCCAGCGCATGCCGATCGCGCTGTATTTCGGACTGCTCACTGCCTTTATCACTTATGGCGTCTGCCTCCCGCTGGGAGTGTTGAAGGCTCTGAAACACCGCACTTTCATTGATTCATCCACCTCGGTGTTGATTTTCCTCGGTTACTCGATTCCCGGATTCGCGCTTGGAGCCATCCTGCTTGTGCATCTCGGCGCGCGCATGAATTTGTTCCCGCTCTTCGGGCTCACCAGTCCGGACTTCGATCAACTCACCACGGTGGGAAAAATCAAGGACCTCGCCCATCATACGGTGCTGCCATTGTTATGTTATATCGTCGGTGCCTTTGCGATGCTGACGATGATGACGAAAAACAACCTCATGGACAACCTCGCCGCCGACTACGTGCGCACCGCCGTCGCCAAGGGCGCGGGATTCCGCCGCGCGGTCTTCGGCCATGCATTCCGGAATTCCATGATCCCCATCGCCACCAGCCTCGGCGATCTGGTAACCATTTTTATCGGTGGCTCCATGTTGATCGAAACGGTGTTTGATATCCAGGGCTTCGGTCTTCTCCAATATCAGTCCGTTCTCGCGCGGGATGTGCCCGTGATCATGGGCACGCTCACGATCGCCGCCTTCCTGATGTTGATCGGGCATGTGATCTCCGATTTCATTGTGGCCATGGTGGACCCCCGTATCAAATTCGACTGACCATGCGCTGGATAGGATTATTCTTCATTCTGCTCGGTGGCCTCTCGGCTGCTGGCGAACTGGCAGGCATCGAGTTTCCCCAGGTGGGTTTTCTGCTTTGGGTAGGCATCGGGATCACTGGTTACGGGATTTTTTACGTGCTTTTCCATGATGTACTGGTCCATCAGCGCGTCAAGCATGGCTTGCGTCCGGAAAACAAGTACCTGCGCCGGATGATACGTGCCCACAAGATTCACCACAAATGCACAACCAAAGAAAATGCGGAGGCATTCGGCTTTCTGTATGCCCCCAAGAAGTACGAGGCGTCGGCTTACAAGCCCAAAGAAACCAAAAGCGTATCAACCGTTACCTTAGAAGACTAATCCCAAGAATACATTAATAAACAAC
>JALOTR010000725.1 GCA_025457805.1 Akkermansiaceae bacterium
TGCTTCTGGGGCCCACCTGCGCCTTGTTGGGAACCTTCGTCAATCTTCGCGGCATGTCATTCTTCAGCGATGCACTCGCGCACTCCGCCATCACCGGTGTCGCCCTTGGTTTCATGATCGATGCCGCCACGGGTTGGAAACTCGACCCCACGATCTACGTTCTCGTTTTCTCCTGCCTGCTTGCCCTTGCGATGGGGTGGCTGTCCCAGCGCACACCGCTTTCTCGGGACACCATCACGGCGTTTACCTTCACCGGCAGCGTGGCGCTTGGCGTGATCCTCATTTCCATGCTCGGCAAGAGCCGCATGCTCGAAGGGCTGCTTTTTGGCAGTATCTACTCCAATGGCCCATCCGATATCATTCGCCAAGCCCTGCTTGCCATCATCGTCTTCACCTTCTTCCTTACCCAGCTCCGTCCGCTGGCCCTCGCCACGCTCGATCCCGAACTCGCCCGCTCCCGTGGCGTTCGCCCCGCATGGTTACATTATGGGTTCTCCCTGCTTGTCGCCGCCACTGTTGCCGTCGGGCTGAAAATGTTGGGAGCCCTCCTCCTCAGCGCGCTCATCGTCATGCCTGCCGCCGCCGCGCGCATCGCCTCCACCGGCTTCCGCGGCATGTTGCTTGGCGCACTTTTGTTAGGAATTGCCGCCCCACCCATCGGCATCGCCGCCTCCGCCGCCTTTAACCTCCCTACCGGACCCAGCATCGTGCTGGTCCACGTCGCCGCCCTGGCCATCTGCCAGATCTTCCACCTCTTTAAAAATCGCGAAGTTCTCGCATGACTCCATCTTCAGACCGCATCCCCGTCCTCATCGTCGCCGGATTCCTCGGTGCCGGGAAAACCACTTTCATCCGCGAGTTGATCCCGCGCCTTATTCCCGGACCCCGAGCCCCCTACGTCATTCTGAACGATTTTCTCAACGCCGCCATCGACTCCTTCACACTGAAAGGCCTCGGTGCGGAAATCAAAGGCCTCGCCGCAGGTTGCGTCTGTTGCGATGATTCGGGCAGTCTCATCGACGCCATTCTCCGCGTGCCGCTTGCCATCCGCCCGCTCATCATCATCGAGGCCAATGGCACCACCGATCCCTATCGTTTGATCGAAACCCTCACGCTCACCGCCGCCCTGCGCGATGTGGTGGGCCCCATCCTGCAAGTCACCATCATCAACGAATCCCGCTGGGGAAAACGCTGGCTGCCAGGCGACAAATACACCGAGCGGGCCCAGGCACGCACCGCCAGTGCCATCCTCACCAACCGCAGCGATACCGCCAGTGATCGCCAGAAACAACGTCTCAGGGACGATCTGCTGGAACTGAACCCCCGTGCGCCGCGGCTCGACGCGGACTCCTTCATCGATCTCCTGCTGCGCGAAACCGCCTCGGAAACGCTGCCAACACCGGACACCCGCGACCCCATTCCTCATGCGCACCACCATGTCGCCGTGCATCTGGTGCCTCCCCTGATGAGTGAGGAAGGCCTCCGCCAATGGCTCCAGTCACTCCCGCGGGACATCCTCCGCGTCAAGGGACTCGCGCGCATTTCGGAAAATGAAATGTGTTACTTCAATCGCACCGACGACCCCTTCGAGGCACCCAGAATCATCAAGGTCCGCGCTCAGGAAGGCATGGAACCCGCCGCGGTGTTCATCGGCCCGGGGCTCAACGAGCAATCCCTCTTCGCCAGCCTCAGCGCACCACCTACCAAGCCAGCCGCCTTCAAACTCTTTTGAGAGGCTGTCATTGCATCCGCTATCCTGCGGAATCGGCGATCAAGCCCGCCACCATTCAAGATCGGAGCTAGAGCCAAGAGCGGGGCGAAAGGAAATTGGGGCGGCCCGCAGCCCCTGTCACGGGTGCGACAAGGACTGCGGCGCGATGACGATCAACCGTGGCAATGGCAGGAATTGTTGCAGCATCCCTCGCCGGACTTGTGGCCTTCCGCGCAGGCTTTGCTGCAGTAATGCTCGCCGTTTTCGATGACATCGTGGCCTTCCCTGACTTCGCATTTGCAATCAGGACAGGCGCATTCGGTTACAGTGTTCGTGCTCATGGTAGAAATACATGAACATGCGCTCATGTATTTGTCAATTGTGGAAACGGGATTTTCCAAGCAAGCTGGCCGCGTGCCTGAGAATCCCGCCTCTCCAAATGCCAAAAAAGCGCCCGCCTCTTCCAAATCATCGCCTGCCCGGCCCAAGCCGCAGGAGATGGATGACGAGGTATGCACCGCGCACCACCATCATCCGGCGTCCTTGGTGCTGAAGCCGCTGCGCGGAGCTCGCCTCGTCCGCTATCGCAAGGAAGGTCGGCAGGTGTTCTATCGCTTGCACGACCACCATGTCGTGGATCTCTACCGCACCGTGCAAGAACACCTCGCGGAGTAGGTGAGGCGCCTTGTTGTTGGGGCGCCAAACGTTAGCCCACGGACAGAGCTTGCTTGTCCCGGCCGATCCGAAGGCTCAAGATGATATCAAACTACAAGAGTTCGCCAGCGATGCAGACTCTATATTGTTAGATAAATAAGGATTGCACATTGGTCCGATTCATTCATCTTCCCTCCGCACCCACCAAGGAGGAGCCCATGACAGCATCATTCACCATTGCCCGAAAGTTTGCGCTGTTTGCATGCAGCGCTGTCGGAGCATGTGCGGCTTGAATGGCTCTAACGATTTTCCCGGATGCGGGGATTGATTTGAGATTTTTTCCGTTTGCTTCGTCAGCGCTTTGATCTGACGCGCGACTGTTTCCATGCGTGGCATCTGGCCGTTCTTGAGAGCAGTCTTGGATTTGAACCGCACCTGTGCCGGAGGTCTCTTCGTGCCGTGGTGCCAAGATCTCATTTTATGAAAAATCATCGTATCAAACACATTCAGGAAATGGAGGCGCTCTGCGCCGAAGTCCGACCGGACGACGGCATCGCCCCCCATGTATTGAACAATCGAATAGGAAGAGGGTGAACCACGGAAAACACGGAGTACACGGAAAATGAAGAAGATGGAGAATCCGAAGAGGGCATACGTAAGATTGGTCCAATTCGTCTCACAAATCTCTTACCTTCCGTGTGTTCCGAGTATTTTGACTCAAATCAGAATTTCGTGTTCGTCCATCTCCGCTGGGCTCCGATTGTGGTTCTCATTTCAAGTTTTTTATGAAACCAAATCTATTAACTGAATCCGACCTCATCCTCGCCGGTTGGCAGGACGGTCCTCAAATTGAAGCGCTTCTGGATGCCGTGCGCGTCATGGAGCAACGTGGCATTCGCGATGCGGCTTATGCATTGAAAAAACTGCGCCGGGATTTTCCGCCGCCTGATCTCCGACTTCGCTTGCGGGCTGAGGCGGCTCCGCTCGCTGAAGCCATCGCTGCGACCAGCCCGCTGGATACGCATAACATCGGTGCCGTGAGACGGCAGATGAATGAATTGCTGCGGGTGCCGGTGGTGCTTCGCGGTGCCGTCATGCCGGATGCCTGTCCTGCCGGGAATGCGCCGGCGTCGCTTCCCGTCGGCGGCATCATTGCGGTGGATCGTGCGCTCATTCCCAGCGCACACAGCGAGGATGTGTGTTGTTCGATGCA
>JALOTR010000726.1 GCA_025457805.1 Akkermansiaceae bacterium
TGGGGAGTTTTGCCTCAAGTGGATCGGTGATGCGCAGGGCCACGGTCTCGTGTTTGCGCGAGAGCTTGCCCATCGGGCGATCGAGCGGATCCGAGACGAAGTCCGAGATCATGAAAACCAGGGTTTTCCTGCGCAGCGAGCGGACGAGATAATCGCAGGCAGCGGCGACGGAGGTTCCGGGTTCCGCAGGTTTCGCCACGAGAATTTCGCGGATCATGCGCAGCAGGTGGCGGCTGCCTTTTTCCGGTGGGATGAAAAGGATGGGCTCGTTGGCAAAGATCAACAGACCCACCTTGTCGCCATTGTGAAGGGCGCTGAAGCCGAGGATGGCGGCAGTTTCCGCAGCGACCTCGCGTTTGCTGAATTCCACGCTGCCGTAGTCCGCAGAGCCTGAGACGTCCACGGCGATCACGACCGACAACTCACGCTCCTCGCGGAATTTTCTCACGAAGGGCATATTCATCCGCGCCGTGACATTCCAATCGATGAATCGCACTTCATCGCCATGTTGGTATTCGCGGAAGTCATCAAAATCGAGCCCCTGCCCACGGAAGGAGGATAGGTATTCACCGGAAAACGATTCGCGCACGAGCCGCCGGGCCTTGAGCTCCAGCTTGCGCACGCGCGCCATCATTTCCTCGATTTGTTGGTCTGTTAGCATATCCTGATTTGAAATCTCAAATTTGAAATTTGAAATCCTAAGGAACCGGCACCTTGCTCATGATGCGTTCGATGATCGAGTCGGTGGTCATTTCCTCGGCCTCCGCTTCGTAGCTGAGCAGGATGCGGTGGCGGAGCACGTCGAGCGCCATGTCCTTAACGTCCTGCGGGGTGACAAAAGCGCGGCCATGCATGAAGGCAAGGGCGCGGGCTGTTAGGGCGAGATTGATCGTGCCGCGAGGCGAGGCTCCGGCGCGGACGAGGGGCCACTTGTTCCGGACTGGCGACCGTCTTCGTTTGATAGGGTGGAGTGGAGGTGGCCATGCGGTCGAGAATCATCAATTCCTCATCCTTGGTCGGGTAGCCGACGGTGACCTTGAGCAGGAAACGGTCGAGTTGGGCTTCCGGAAGCTGATAGGTCCCTTCCTGGTCGATCGGGTTCTGAGTGGCCAGCACGAGGAAGGGCTGGGGCAGGGGATAGGAGCGGTCGCCGAGGGTCACCTGACGCTCCTGCATGGCTTCGAGCAGGGCGGATTGGACCTTGGCGGGCGCGCGGTTGATTTCGTCGGCAAGGATGAGGTTGTTGAAAATGGGGCCCAGCTTCGGCTCGAACTTGGTTTCCTGCGGGTGGTAAACCATCGTGCCCACGAGGTCGGCGGGAAGGAGGTCCGGGGTGAACTGGAAGCGCGCGAAAGTGGCGGAGAGCGAACCCGAGAGGGCTTTCACGGCCAGGGTCTTGGCCAGGCCGGGGACCCCTTCGAGCAGGATGTGGCCATTGCAGAGCAGGCCGATCAGCAGCCGGTCCACCAGCCGGTCCTGGCCCACGAGGACTTGTCCCATCTCATTTTTCACCGCCTGAATCCATCCGCTGGACTCGGCGATACGCTCTTGCAGGTTTTCCATGGTCATTTTGTTGTGAAGGCAGTCTGGCACGCAGGGAGGTCCGCGCAACCCGCAAAGCGGAGCCGGGCTCAGGCTTTGCCGGAAAAAATCGCCGCCACCCTCGCAAGAATCTCCTCGACCGGGGCCAGACGGCCGATTCCTTGATAGCCGCAGGCCAGATCGCCCTCGGCCGGATCGACAAATTGGCAGCCATCTTCCCGCAATCGGGCCAAATTCCGCTGGGTGGCCGGGTGCAGCCACATTTTTCCATTCATGGCCGGGGCGATGAGCACCGGCGTCGTGCGGGGGAGGGCGAGGTAAATCGAGGTCAGCGGGTCCGGTGCGAGGCCGTTGGCAAATTCGCCCAGCACATTGGCGGTGGCCGGGGCGACGAGAAAAAGGTCCGCGCGGTCGGCAAGATCGATGTGGCCGGGTTTCCACGATTGTTTTTCATCCTCCAGCGAGACGAGAACCGGGTTCCGCGTGAGCGTCTGGAGGGTGAGCGGGGTGATGAATTCGGTGGCCGAGCGGGTCATCACCGGGTGGACCTCGTGACCCAGTTTCACCAATTGGGAGGCGAGGTCGGCCGCCTTGTAGGCGGCGATGGATCCGGTGATGCCGAGGACGATGTTCATGCGCTGGGGCCCTTGGGTATCATCGCGCGGCGGACTTGTCACGGATGAGTCACGGCAAGCCGCACGAAAGAGCGTCCGGATTCTTGGATCGCGGGCAGGATTTGTACGGTGACTTGTTCGGTGAGGCCGTTCGGATCCGGGATCGCGCTGATTTCCTGGCTGAAACCCGGGCCGCTTTGCCAATCACCGGGCTGCGGAGCGACTTGCACGCTGTAGCTCAAGTGCGGCGCGTCGGTCCGGCGCGTGAAGTGGTAGTGGAGATGGGTCAGGCCACTGCTTTCATTCAGCACCCGGGTGATCGCTGGAAGACCTTCGCTGCTGTCTGCCCGCGGGTTCTGATTCAATGCGTATTCTAACAACAAGGGCAGCGAATCCCGATCGCTGTCCTCGCTCGCGGCGTTGGCCAGCGTGGGGGGCAGATCAAACTGGTTTTCCCATGAAAACGGCAGCCCATCGCCATCTTCATCGCTATCGGCAAGGGTGCTTGCCTTGCTGGCAAAAAAGTCGTGCCAGGCTTGGAATGAAGGCTGAAACGCAGCGTGGTCGATATCGCCCACATAGACTTCATGATACTCGGCACGATAGGTGTTGAACGCATGTTCCATGGCATTTGCCGGTGTGCCGTAGAGGTTGTTGGTCACATGCCCGTCGTTGAAGGGGCGGACCCAACTGCCTAACATCTGGAAACCGTTCCACGTATCATCGCGGGATGCATGCAAGGCGCTGGCAAAACCGGTGACCGGGGTGCCGGATGAGGTTTCGGTATCCAGGCCGGTTTTTTTGGCGGCGAGGTTTTCCATGAAGAATCCAACCCGCGGGCGGATGCTGCTGTTGAATTCAGCGAGAAGCTGCTGGCGAATCCACTCGGCGGCGGACACTCCG
>JALOTR010000079.1 GCA_025457805.1 Akkermansiaceae bacterium
CTGCTTCAGCAAAACCCAACATCATCCTCATCATCGCGGACGATCTCGGTTATGGCGATCTCGGATGCCACGGAGCCACCAAAATCAAGACACCCCACATCGATAAACTCGCCTCCAAAGGCCTGCGCTCTACCGCCGCCTACGCCCCCGCATCCACCTGCACCCCCACCCGCTACTCCATCCTCACCGGCGATTATCCGTGGCGGCAAAAGGAACGCAAGACCACCATCCTTGATGGCGATGCCCCACTCTCCATCACGCCAGGCAGCGCCACACTCCCTGCCACACTCAAGGCAGCCGGATACACCACCGGCATCGTCGGCAAGTGGCACCTCGGCCTTGGCGACGGCATCACCCCAGTCGATTTCATTGGCGAAATCAAACCCGGCCCCCTCGAAGTCGGATTCGATTACTGCCACATCATCCCTGCCACCGTGGACCGTGTCCCATCCGTGTGGATCGAGAACCACCGCATCCCGAATCTCGACCCGCAGGATCCCATCCGTGTCAGTTATATCGAAAACATCAGCGACGAACCCACAGGCATCGAACGCCCCGATCTGCTCAAACAGAAGGCGGACAAACAACACTCCAACACCATCCACAACGGCATCAGCCGCATTGGTTTCATGAAAGGCGGACACGCCGCACGTTTCAAGGACGAGGAACTCCCCGCCACCGTCATCGCCAAGTCCGAAGCATTCATCCAGCGCCACAAGGACTCGCCCTTTTTTCTAACAGTCGGACTCTTCGAACCCCACGTCCCTAGGATTGCCGCGCCTCACCTCCAAGGCAGCAGCGACTGCGGCATCCGTGGCGATGTCATCCAGCAAATCGACTGGCAGGTCGGCGAGCTGATGAAAACCCTCGAAAAGCATAACCTGACAAACAACACCATCGTCATCATCACCAGCGACAACGGCCCCCTTTTCTTCGATGGTTATTTTGACAAGTCCGCAGAAGAAGCCAACGGCCACGATCCCGCAGGCGGATTGCGCGGCGGAAAATACAACGTCTTCGAAGGCGGTTGCCGCGTGCCCTTCATCGCAAGCTGGCCCGGACACATCGCGTCATCCGTTTCCAGCGACATCATCTCACTCAGCGACCTCTACGCCACCTGCGCCAGCATCGCCGGAACCACCGTCAAGAGCGGCACCGCACGCGACAGCATCGACCAATCCTCCAAATGGCTTGGAAAAAACCAAACCACCGTCCGCGATTCCGTGGTCCTCCAAGGCATCTCCGGCTCCATCGCCATCCGAAGTGGCGAGTGGAAACTCATTCCCTCCAACGCAAAGGCCAGCGTCTCCGGAACCGGCAGCGGAGCCAATGCCGCCGACCCTCGCTTCGCCGCCGCAACCATCAGCGAGACCCTGCTTTTCAACCTCAATCAGGACCCATCGGAGTCCCGCAACCTCGCCGCTGAAAATCCGGAAAAGGTCACCCAACTCACCGACCTTCTCCATCAACTCGGAGCGCCCCTGCCGGCCAACAACTGAGCACAAAAATCGAGGATCCCAACCTCCAATCTCTTTTCCAGTCTCATTTGTTATTTCTCAGGAACTGCATCCTTCCCCTCCAATATCAACATTTGCGACATTGCTCCCGTGGTCGTTTTGAATCGTTGCATTTGATCAGCCAGATCCTCCAAGCTCTCCGAGCCGGTCAAGGAGGGCATCTTGGTTGAAAATGTGACTCCCTGGTTCTTGCCATTCCCTCCACTTTGTTTTTTGGCATCACGTTCTTGGGCGCGCTTTTCTTCCAATTCCTTGAGCTTGCCCATTTGGCTTTCGTTCAAAATGGCGCCCAGCTTGTCTTCGCCACCGACAGCATAGGCGAATGATTTTGCGGAATCGTCGTTCATCAGCGGACCGAACAAGGCCTTTGACTCCTCGGCAAGTATCCTCGATTCCTCGACCGGAAATTCACCCTTCGAAGCAGCGTCATAGGCTAGAAGGTATTCCAAAAACTTCTCACGATTTTCGGCAATGGTTCGCGGGGCATCAGATAGCATTTGGAGCCTATCTTTCATCGTTTTTCCCAGCTGTTCGATCAAGGCGGACTCTTGCTCGTCGCTCAATTCAATTTCTTCGGCAAGCCCGTTCCAATGTCGATAGGCCTCGTTCAATGACGAAGGTTTTACGTTTTCCCTGTCGAATTTTTGTAAAAGGGGAGTGATTTGCTCAAGCCCAACCACGAGATCACTGGTGATCGTCTTGGCGAGCAGGACCCGAGAACTCCCGAAACGTTCGACGAGATCCGGAAAAGCTCCTGCGCCTCTCTCGCCGCGCGCTTTCGTGGTGAAGCCAGTATCCTCGGATTTTTCGGAATCCGAGCTGCCCTTTGAACCGAGATCAGCTCCAGTTGGAGACTTGGACGAGTCCGCAACCGAACCGGATTCCGATGATTTGTTTTTGATATAAACGGCGGAACCAGCGGCTGCGACTAGGCAAACCGCTGCGGCAATCATTGCTTTTTGTTTCATAAGGATCACGATGGTGGTGAGAGAAATGGAAGTTGCAGCGCCGCCCATGGCTGCATGGGCGATGGCTGCTTTGGAAATCGTGGAACCCACGAGTGTGGCCGGAGCCGCCTTCGCGAGGTCAGTGCCGAGAAAGATGGCAAGGGCACCAACTCCAACCGTGACACCTTGCTTGCGAAGGAGACCACAGAGCTTCTCAAGGGCGCGCTGCAGATGCCGCTGGCTCGCCGATTCGGATTTGCCCAAGGAATCGCCGATTTGCCGCAGGGTGAATCCGGACGCAAAGCGCAGCAACAAGATGTCCCGATCCGTCTGGCTCATCCGGTTCATCGCTTCATCGAGCACCGGGGCAAGGTCGGACGGCACTTCCAGCGCAGTGGAATCCGTCAGCGGATGGACTTCATTGAATTGTTTCATGGTTCTCTTGCGTGATGCCTCGGCCCGCAGGGCATGGGAACTTTCCAAGTAGGATGCGCGGTGCAGCCAACCCGCGATCAGAACGTCCTTGCGGATCGATCCCGCCTTGCGGGCGAGTGAGGAAAACACGTTCTGCGCGAGTTCTTCCGCAAGCTGCGAGTCGCCCGTGCGGCGTTTGCAAATGCCGTGGACCATTCCGAGGTGGCGGTTCACCAACTCGGTGAAGGCCCCTTCATCCTGTTTCTCCGCAAAGCGGCGAAGCAATGTCTGATCATCGGTCATCATCCCATACACTGCATCTCGCGCAGGAAAACTTGCATGCGATTTTTGAAACTTTTCAACAATGAATCGCTACTCAGCAGGATGAGTTGTCAGCGGAGGCTGCCGGCGACGTGAAGCATCTGCCGGTCGCCGTCCGCTTCCCAAGTCATGAAAACACCCTGGTCGCAAAAAAAGTCGGAACGAAAGCAGTTCTCACGAGATGATCAAGGGCGACTTGTAAAAACCCTGCCAACCCAATCCGAGAAATCGAATGTTACCGACACGCCAAGTCCGCTATTCGATCAAGGCCCATTCATGTGAACTTTGCCATCCCCCATCGTCGTTCACACTTTCCGATTCTTGCCGCTCTCACTCTATCAACCGTGGCAGCCGCACCATCCCGCCCCGACGTTCTCTTGATTCCCGCCCAAATCCACAATGACTGCCACGATGCCTTCCTTTCACCACGTCTTACTCCACATCTTCTCCGCCCTCGCCCTGCTCTCCCATGTGGCGGCTGAGGCGCAAAAGCCCAACGTTCTGTTCATCGCAGTGGATGATCTCAACGACTATGTTTCCATCCTCGATGGCCACCCGCAGGCCAAAACCCCCAATCTGGATCGTCTTGCAAAACTGGGGATGAAATTCACCAGCGCCCACACTGCCAGTCCCGTTTGCAATTCCTCCCGCTGTGCCCTCATGACCGGTCGCCAACCCTTCAAAACCGGCATCTATCAGAACGGTCAACCCTCCAGAGCCACCGTCGAACGACTCGGCACATTGAATCGCGAATTCCTTAAAAACGGCTACCACACTTCAGGCTCCGGAAAAATCTATCACGCCAATCTTTATGTCCCATCCGATTGGACGGACTTCAAAGCCAAGTTTCCATGGCCCAAGCTCGCCAAAGAAAACCGCTTCCCCATCGGTGGCGAGTTTGACACTGCTGGTGCTTACCCCAACGAACTCGAAAACCAAACCGGCGACTACCTCACCGCCCAATGGGTCTCCAAGCGTCTCACCACCCCAAGCAAAGAACCCTTCTTTCTCGCCTGCGGAATCTACCGTCCCCACGTCGTGTGGCAGGTCCCTCAAAAATACTTCGACCTCTTTCCCGAGGACTCGATCATCCTGCCCGACGTCAACCCAAACGATCTGGACGATATCCCTTCTTTTGGCCGCACTCTGGCACTTTCGCGGGAAGGAAACGATGAAAGTGAATCCATGGCCGCTAGCCCTTCCGGCGCACATCCTCACGCTGCCATCGTCAAAGCCGGCCACTGGAAGCGGGGCGTCCGCACCTACCTCGCCTGCATTGCCTATGCCGACGCTCAACTCGGTCACGTTCTCGACGCCCTCGAAGCCTCACCCGCCAGGGACAACACCATCGTCGTCCTCTGGTCCGACCACGGCTGGCACCTTGGTGAAAAGCTTCACTGGCGCAAAGGCACCCTCTGGGAGGAATCCACCCGGGTCCCACTGGTCATCGTTGCCCCGGGCCTCACCAAACCCGGCACCACCTGTGACAGGGTCGTCAGCCTCATCGATATCTATCCCACCCTGCGCGACCTCTGCTCGCTCGATGGAAAATCCGAACTCTGCGGCGAGTCCCTCCGCCCATTGCTCGCCGATCCTTCGTCCACTGCTACCCGCAATCACGCATTCACCACATATATCGACGGTGCCATCGCCATCCGCACACCGGATGCCCGCTACATCCGGTATCCGGACCAATCGGAAGAATACTACGACCGGACGATTGACCCCAAAGAGTGGACCAATCTTGCCAAACGCCCGGAACATGCTGAAAAGATCGCCACCATCAGAAAACTTCTGCCGGAAAATCCCGCCGATCCATCTCAGGGCCGAAAAGGAAAAGGCAACCGCGATGCAAAGGCCGGGAAAGAGAACTAAGCCACTATCCCGGCAACCATGACCCCGATGGCGGAAATCCGCCAAGGCGCTTGGTCTCGCTGCCGAACCTTCGTAGCCCCTCCAAAAAACAGCCCTGTTTTTCGGAACATTTTCGAATCAGGTAAAATCTCCAACGAAGGCACATCAAAAAAAGAATTGTTGTGTGTGACCGCTTGGCACTCAGGCCTATTCACTAGAGAACCCGGATCCCAAGAACCCAAAAACTCCAAAAACTTCGCGCCATGAAACTCCGCACAGCCCTCCTCTTCGCCGCCGCCCTCGTCTCCTCCCAATCCCTCACCGCCGGCACCTACACTTGGACCGGTGCGGCAGTCACCAACAGCGGACAATGGAACGAGACCAACACCGCCAACTGGAACGGCGTCACCCCGATATTCGACAACACCGCCGATCTGATTTTTGGCGGAACCACCCCGATCACCACCTTCGGCACCTGGCTCGGCGGGGCTGATCGCACGGTTCGTTCCCTCACCTTTTCGAGCTTCTCGACGCAACTCGAAATCCGCACCAACAACAACAGCACCACCGCCCGCCAACTCCGCTTTGCCGCAGATTCCGGCAATGCCACCATCACCATGAACTCCACCGTCACCGCCCCGGTGGTCATCGGTGCCGTGGCCGGCAATTCGCCAACGTTCTCAGACAACGGAACCCTCCGCCTCGACAGCAATTTGAGCGTCGTCCAAAACAGCGGATCGCTGCTCTCCATGCGCCGTCCCATCTCCGAGTCCGGCGGTGCCCGCTCCATCACCAAATCCGGCACAGGTGTCCTGCTCCTCTCCGCGGCCAACACCTATACCGGCAATGTCACCATCAACGGCGGCACCCTGCGCATCAGCAACGCCACCGCACTCGGCACTGGAACCAAATCCATCACCGTCGCTTCGGGAGCCACTCTCGATATCGCAGGAGCCCTCGACCTCGGCACCGGAAACACCATCACCGTGTCTGGCAGCGGCGCAGGAGGTCTCGGCGCCCTCTACTGCTCAACCGGAAACCAAGGAACGGCACTGGCCGCCCAAAATGGACTGATCCTCGCCGGAAACACCACCGTCGGCGGAGCATCCGGCACACGCTTTGGCGCAGGTGCCAATCTTGGCACCGGCACCACCACCGGACTCCACACCCTCACCAAGGTCGGAGCCGGTCAGTTCGACCTCCGTGGATCCATCACCATTGGCAATGTCGTCGTCAGCGAAGGTGTTTTCCAAACCCAACGAGCAACCTGGAACGATGACGACTACACGTTCGCCCTTTCGCCAGGCACCGAATTCCGCCTCTTTGAAATCATCAGCCCCTTCCCTCGCGACATCACGCTCAACAACGCCACCATCAGTTCGACCAACTCGCCCGATTTCGTCGGCGACACTCTCACTGGCAATGTGACTCTCACCGGCGCTTGCACCCTCTCCAGCGCCGGTGGCGACAACGATTTCCTCACCCTCTCAGGAAATCTCATCGAGTCCGCACCATCCGCATCCGTCACCATCGGCGGGACTCGCAAGATCGTGCTTGCCGGAACCAACACCTACACCGGAACCACCACCGTTGGGGACGGAATCAACACTCCAACACTCCAAGTGGACGGCTCCCTTACCAGCAACATCGCCGTTGCAGGTCTTGCCACACTCGGTGGCGATGGAGTCACCAACGGCACGATCACCCTCGCCAATCTGTCAAGAATCACCTTCGACCCCTCTACCACCGGAACGAATCAATTCCTCCGTTCTGCGGATGTCATCATCGGTGCATCGGATGTCATCAGCGTAAGCCCCATGAAGCCCGGCACCGGTGTTCCGGCCATCGTCCTGCAGGATGGCAGCGGAGGCCTCAACCTTGCCAACTTCGCTCTCCTCAATCCGGGCCGCGCGGTCCTTTCCCTCGGCGGCACGGGCGGCAACTCGGACCTCATCTACACCCCCAACAACGCCAGCCTCGAGTGGCGGAATTTTTCAACGGATGGCATCTGGGGCGTCGAGGATCTCGCAGACAACTTCCAGAACCTCGGCACGTCATCGCCAGACGACTTCTTCCTCAATGACAATGTCTCCTTCACCGATGCCGCCACCGGCACCGTCACCCTCGCTGGCAACATCATCGCCGGGAATATCTCGCTGAACAACACCACCGGCAACAACCTCACCATCAATCCCACTGCGACGGAAACGATCTCCTCTTTTGGCCTCTCAACCACCTCTTCCGGCAATACCACCATTGCCGCCCAGATCACCGGCAACACCCCGATCACGGTCGGCGGTTCAGGCACCCTAACCCTCACCGCTGACAACACCACCACCTCGACCGTTACCATCAACTCCGGCACCCTCCAGCTTGGCAACGGCGGAGCCACCGGCAGCGTAGGACGCCCTATCACGAACAACGGCGCGCTCGTTGTGAACCGCGACTCCAGCGCCATCATCATCCTCAACCAGGTCATCAGCGGCAACGGCACCCTCACTCAGGCAGGAGCCGGAACCACCGCCCTCAGCACAGCCCATACCTACACCGGCCTCACCACCATTTCGTCGGGCAGTCTGGAATTCTACGCGGCCGGCTCCATTCCCGGCGATATCCTCAACAACGCGAAACTGTCCCTCTCCGGCACCACCAACAAGACCTTCGCCAATAATGTCTCAGGCACCGGCTTCCTTGAAAAACGCGGCACCCACGCCCTCACCCTCACCGGCACCAACACGTTCCAGGATGGCATCGTCCTCGAAAACGGAAACCTGACTGCAGGTTCCACAAACATCGGTTCAGGAGAAATCACCTTCCTCGGAAACGCCAACACCAACCGCTGGTTCATTACCGACGGCTCAGTGATTGCCAACGACATCCTGTTCGCCAGCGGGGCTACCAACACGAAGCTCATCGATGTCGCGACACCGACCTCCCATGTTGAACTTGCGGGCACCATCACCTTCGCCGCAGACCTCCCAACACCTACTCCCCCCGCCACCTCCGGCCCCGGCACCTCCCGCATCGGCCCGGTTGGCGGCACCATTGTTGTTTCCGGCAAAATGACCGGCACAGGCACCGGCGGCTACGCCAAACGCAACACCGGCACAGTCGTCATCACCAATGCCACCAACGACTACACCGGACCCACCACCATCATCGATGGCGGCAGCCTTCTCGTGAATGCTCCAGGTGTCATTCCCGGCAATGTCTTCTTCGGCCAGAATCTGGATGGCAGCAGCACAACAGCCGCCACCGGAACCCTTGGTGGATCCGGATCGATCACAGGCAACGTGACAACTCAGGCCACCAGCAACCTCTCCCCGGGCGGCACCTCCAGCGCCGGCGTGAACACCAACACCGCCGCCACCCTCACCATCAACGGCAATCTGGACATCAGCCTCTCCGCCGCTGACGTCGGGCTCATCCGCATGGACCTCAATGCTCCGGCTGGAACCAACGATCGCATCAATGCCGCCAGCGCCACCATCGGCACCAATGCCCTCGGACTCACCGATTTTGCCTTCAACAACCTCGGTGGCCTCGCCGCAGGCACCTACACGCTCATCAGCACCACCAGCGGCATCACCGGCACCCTCAACCCCGCCGACCTCACGGGCGAAATCGCTCCCGGTTTCAATGGAACTCTCGCCATTTCCGGAAACAACATCACCCTCGCC
>JALOTR010000080.1 GCA_025457805.1 Akkermansiaceae bacterium
ATGGCAAAGCGATTGGTGAAATGACTGCTGTAAAGGGTTTCCTGCGCGTTATCGAGTTCACTGAAACCCACCGGATGGTGATAAAGTCCGTTGCTGCGATCCGCCACAAACGACCATGTGGAACGATCGAGCATCTGATTCAAATAGAAGGCGGAACCCGGATAAACTTCATAATTCACCGCAGGCGCGGATTGCCATCCTGCAATCGCAGCACCGACGGCGAGGAAGAGGAATCTCCCATCACGACATTTCCGGAAGACACCAACCATGAAACATCCTATCCGCCGCGTTCGTCCCATCGGCAACCCCGCATTCACGGGAGGCACATCGATGATTTCACCCTTTGGCCTTGATGCCGCTTTGGAGGGGGAAGCGCAGGGTAAGAGTGGTTCCTTGGCCCGGGCTGGAATCGATATCCAGCGAACCATGGAGCGATTCCGCGCGTTGTTCGAGTGTCCTCAATCGCGGCGCGCCCGCACTTGCGGCGAGTGGCAGGCCGCGACCGTTGTCCGCGACCTTGAGCACGAGATTCGCGCCGACTTGATTGAAGTGAATTTCCACCCGATCCGCTGCGGCATGGCGCGAGATGTTATGCAATGCCTCCTTGAAGAAGAATATCAAATTGCGCCGCTGCTCGGGATCGAGATCCGGAGAGGATTCACCTTGGAATTCCCATAAGTGATCCTTGAGCATGAGGTTGGCAATCTCGCGCAGACGTTCCGCAAGCGGCTTGCGAGCGCGGGCTGGTGCGATCGTGAGATCGATGATTTCCCGCAAGGACAATGCGGATTCCCTCGCCAGTCGGCTGATATCACCCAAGCGTTCCGGATCTCCGGCACCGGGCGAGAGATCGGCGAGCAAGGAAATCGTGGCAATGTTCGACCCCACCTCGTCATGGAGATCGCTGGAAATGCGCCGACGCAACTCGCGCATGTGGCGGCGCGAGGCATGGCGGATCCGCAACAGCCAGATCACCAGGCCCACAATCACCGCGGACAAGACCGTAAACACCGCCGCCAAAGCCCAGAGATGGGTGCGTTTGAGGATGGCTTCCCGTTCCAGCAACAAGGCCCGGCGCTCCAGAGCGAGATCAAAACGACGCGACAATTCAGACACCCACCTCCGCATTGGAATCAATGTCCCGGTCGAGCTTTTGCCATCGGTGAGGCCGGACACACTCCAGATCCGCTTGGCATCGTGCGGGCGGGACTTGGTGAGGTCCGGCGTTTTCACCCGCTTGCCGAAGGCGAGATTCCTTGTGCCGTCGAGCACCTCGAATTCCGAAAGCAGCACCCGCGGGGCTGTCAGGCGGTCCGGCTGATGCTGACCGGTGACCGAGAGCCGGACGAAGCGTGCCTCCACCGGCGCAAAACTGATCGGCACCGGGTTGTAGCCGGGGTTCGGGAAATCATATTCCCCTGTGTCCCACACACTCTGCCGTGCCGGATCGTCCGGCTTGTTGGAAACCTCGATTTTGAAAACTTCGGGGAAACCAAATCCCGGCCCCTTCACCGGTGAGTCGCCCCGCGCGGCGATGATGCGCACGCCATCGATGCGCTGCACGCTGCCAAGATCCACCTCCGCCCAGGTCGTGGTCGTCCCGCTTTCCGCGATGTCCGCATGCCAGCCCAGGCTGCGTCCGGGCCGCGGCACTTCGGGCGGGCCGAGCGGCGATTGGCCATCGACGAGGTAGCGGATGTTCCACCCGACTTCCGCGTCGATGCTGAACCTTGCCCCGAGTTCGCCCTCCAGCGCGATGTTTCGCTCGCCCTCGAACACCATCAGCTCGGAAACCGAAAAAAACCGCACCGACTTGCCCGGAAAGGTCGGCAAATCCACCGGCACGAAAAACAGCGCCCGCACCTCCGTGGGCGGCAGATCGAAAAACACCGGATCCCCCCGCCGGAAATCCAGATGGCTGTCCTCCAATTCCGCGATCACCACCCGCTCGTCCTTACCCGGCAAGACCGCCTCCACCCTCAGCTTTCGCGGAAATCCATAATTCGACATCTCCCCGCTCTGGGTGCTGAGGCGCGTGGGGATCAGGGCGATCCCATCCACTTTCCTCGCCACCGGCCAAGTGACGGAAAACCAGTTGCTCTCCGAATCGCCGGTGAAGTTCGAGTGAAACCCATGACTCCCCAGAGCATCCATGTCCGGCAGCGTGGGCAGCTTTTTCAACTCTCCCGTCACCTCCGCCAGCCGCCGCTCCACCTCGGGCAGCCTCTCATTCAAGCGCGTGGCCAGCCAATGCTCGAAACTCTCCACCGCCCTGCAATTCCCCACTCCGCCGACGATGGCAGCCGCCACCCACGCAGTCCGGAGGACGGGTTTCCAAATCATTGCCCGGAGTTCAACCCGCTCCTCCCTTCCCTGCAATCCCGCATTAACGGGACGCAGACCACCCGCCAATCCCCGCGATTCCGTCATTTTCGTCAAATTTAATGAACTTGCCGGAATGTCCGGAGACGCTAAGTTCCCCGAGTTCCCACGCCTTACCTATGTCCAACCTCCCCACCTTCATCCAGGTGATCATCCTGCTGGCCGTTGTCATCACGGTCTTCAATATCATCATTTTCGTCCACGAACTCGGCCACTTCTGGGCGGCCAAATGGCGCGGCCTGCAAATCGACCGCTTCCAGATCTGGTTCGGCAAGCCGATCTGGAAAAAGGAAGTCAACGGCGTGCAATACGGCCTCGGCTGGATTCCCGCAGGTGGCTTCGTCGCGCTGCCGCAAATGGCCCCGATGGAGGCACTCGAAGGCGGTGAAAAACCCGCCAAAGCCCTGCCCGCGATCACTCCGCTCGATAAAATCATCGTCGCCTTCGCCGGTCCGCTTTTCTCGATGCTGCTCGCCCTGCTCTCCGCCGTCGTGGTCTGGAAAGTCGGCAAACCCAAGGATTTCATCCCCAATCAGGAAATCGGCTACGTCGAAAAAGACAGCCCCGCTGCCAAAGCCGGCATGCTCCCCGGGGACAAGATCACCGCAGTCAACGGCCAACCTGTCAACGGCTTCGCGGGCTCACTCAATTCGATTTCCGAGCGCATCATCCTCAGCCGTGGCGACAAAATCACCTTCACTGTCGAGCGCCCGGGCCAATCCGCCCCGCTTGAGCTGGTGTCCGGATTTGAAACCGGCGACTCCACCTGGCTCCAGCGTCTGCTCAAAGGCCAACGCGGCGAACTCCGCGAAGTGGGCATCGATACCGCCGGCCCGCTCATCGTCGAAAGCGTGAGCAAAGACAGCCCTGCCGCCGACGTGGGACTTGCCAAGGGCGACCGCCTTCTTTCCATCGATGGCATCAAGCTTTACAGCCGCGCCCAGTTCGCGATGCATCTCAAGGACAAGGAATGGAAGACCGTGAAACTCAGCGTGCAATCCGCCAGCGGCGAGACTCGCGAAGTGGAAGTGACTCCGGAAAAACCGCTTCAACCCGCCGATAGCAACCCGATGGTGGGCATCGCCTGGGATGGCTCGCATGAAGTGGACGTCCGCATCGTCCACCCCGGCCCCATCGAGCAAGTGAAGGACAGCCTCCACATGATGTGGGTCACGATCACCAGCGTCATCGCCAAGGATTCCAGCATCGGCGTCGATCACCTCAGCGGTCCGGTCGGCATCGCCAAGATGCAATATCAGCTTCTCCAGACCGACGATGGATGGCGCCGCATTCTTGCCTTCATGGTGCTCTTCAATGTGAACCTCGCGGTGCTCAACATGATGCCCTTCCCGGTGCTCGATGGCGGTCACATCACGCTCGCCCTGTTGGAAAAAATCTCCGGCCGCCCGGTCAAGGCCAAGGCTCTGGAAATCCTGCAAACCGCCTGCGCGCTCTTGCTGATTTCCCTCATGCTCTTCGTCACCACCAAGGACATCGGCGACAACTTCGGCGGCGGTTCCCGCAAGAATCAGGAAATCGTTTTCCCGGCCAATTGATCCACCGAGCCAATTGATCCACCGATCATCCATCCCCATCAAACCAAACAGAAAGATGGGGAACCACGGAATACACAGAGTACACGGAAAAAGAAGAGCTTAGAAAATCAATGCGATTCTATCGTTGAGTTTGTTGAACCCGTTTCGCAACTCTCCTGATTTCCGTGTGTTCCGAGTTTTCCGTGGTTCACATTTCGGAATCGAAGATCAAGGCCGGACTTCGCGGGCCTGGCAGAGTTGATACAAGGACTCTGCCAACTCCGCGCCGGTTTTGGAAAAATCTGCCGGCGTCCCGAATGAATGGGGCGAGATGAAAATCAGATGCACTCCCGGGTCCGATCCCGGGCGGAAGGTGCTCTTGAGATATTCGGGATAACCTTGAAGCAGTTTCCCGTCCTGCAGGAAAAACTCGCGCAGCCAGTGTTTGCCATCGGAGTAAACACCCGCTTCTCCAGCCACCGGTTCCAACTCGGTGCCGCGGTATTTCAAACAAACCTTTACCGTGTGGTGGCGGTCCTTGCCCTCCGCCGCATAACAAACCAGCGCCATGCCCTGCGGTTGGCCGGGGACTTGAACTTCGAAGCCATGATTGCCAAGCGAACGCGAACGCACGGTCTCCGGCGGATGCCAGTTGAGCTGTCCCATCGACAACAAAGTGGAGGCCAAAAAGGGAACCATGAAACAAGCCGCACATCCCAAGCCAAGCAGCGGCCGCAGCCATGAAGTGTTGTTATTATCAACTGCAGGAAGTCCGGCAGTTTCCACTTTCGCCTCATCCGCAGCTTCCTCGTTTTTCTTCAACATCGCCCACACTGCCAGGCCGATGCCGGACCATCCGAGGTAAGGGGCCCAGGACTGCATGGCAAACATCGATTGCGTGGAAAGCATCACCAGCGCACCTGCCGGGCTGAACAACCAACGCATATCTAACAAAAGCGGACAACACAGCAACCAGGGCAGCCAGAACGACTCCATGTTCAGCGCCGCCACCCCGGCACCAGCCGCCACCCACAACACGGTGAGCGTAACGCGGGTTGCCCAGAAATCCAGTCTCAGGCGGCACTGCGAAAGCGCCATGATCACAGCCACCGTGATCATGCTGCCATTGGGCATGCCGGTCATCGGTGCAAGCAA
This sequence comes from Akkermansiaceae bacterium, assembly GCA_025457805.1. Taxonomy (GTDB): domain Bacteria; phylum Verrucomicrobiota; class Verrucomicrobiia; order Verrucomicrobiales; family Akkermansiaceae; genus Luteolibacter. The sequence goes on from JALOTR010000080.1 coordinate 5,073, forward strand.
GGCCACCACAGCGGCGGCTTGAAATGTTTCCATCAAGGGATGCCATGCAGGCCGTCCGGCACGCGGCGTGATGAGCGTGATGAAGGGCACCATCCAGATGAAGCCCATGAAATAATGCGTCTGCGGACTCTCCACCACCGGATAGGCCACCATGCGATAAGCAATCAAGGTGAGCACGCGCAGCACGTTCGCCGCCAGCGCGGCCGGCACCATGGCCAGCACCCGCAGCCAGAATTTGCGAACCGATGGCTCCTCGCGGTTTACCCACACGCCGAGTGCGAGCATGATGAGCAGCAGGTTCATGCCTGCACAATCCCGCGTCCATGGCACTTCGAGCTTGCCGATGGCCATCACGTCGCCCTTGTCACTCGCGGCGATGCCGATGGCATTGACGATTGCAAGCACGATGGGCCTGGTGATTTCCCGCAAGGCATCCTGCGATTGCGTGAACATCACCGCCGCCGCCACGAAACCCGCCGCACACAAGGTGCGGAGGGTTTGGGCAGATAAGGAAATCCCATTCATCGTGTTGTCGTGAGTTTGGGGTATTCCGGAGATCGGGGGCTCTCCGCTTTATTTCAGGCAGTGGCCTTGCGCTTGTTTTTCCGCAGGGCAAACACCGCGCCGAATGCCGCTAACAATGTCCAGGGGGGGACAGGGGCACCGGGAGCATGGGCGACCGTGGTCTCATCGAGACTCCAACGGGTTTCGGCCAGGTCCTTGGCGGTGACGAGAGTGGTGGTGGTGCCGGAAACGATCGCGACCGGAATGCCGGGCAGCGCGCCATCCTTGGCTGGATTCCATGCATCGACACGCGAGGTGTAGTTGTCGGATTCGAATCCGCTCGATCCATCGTTGGTGAAAACAATGCGGTCCCAGCTGGTTTTTTCATCGCCGAAGAAGTTGATGAAGGCGTAGGGCTCGCCGCTGTTGACCTTGCGGTTGATGGGATTGCCGTCGTATTCGGCGGGCAGCGGCTCCATCAGCGAGGCGGTGGTGAAACGGCTGACGAGGTTGTCGCCATCGTAGAAGCTCAGCACGTTGCGTGCATCCCCGGCGGACCACCACATGCCGAAGTAGGAAGAATCCGAGGCAAGATAGAGGGTGGTGGTGAGCACTTTGGAACCGGCGCCTTGCAGCGAATAGAGGGAACCGTCCGGCATCTTTTCCGTAGGAGCTCCGCCGTAGGCATCGGCGCGGGAGATCTGGAGTTGGTCGAATTTTCCAACGCCATCCCAAGCCACGCCTTTTTGCTGGCCGGTCTTGAGTTGGTTGAAATCGAATACCGAGGTGCCGGAGAGCGAGGAGTAGTAGGCCTCCGGGTTTTCGGCAAAGGTGATGACCACGCTGGCGGAGGCCGGCAGGGCGCTGAGAAGCAGGATGGGGAACAGGTGTTTCATGAGGGTGTGTTTTGAGGGGACTTTGAGAGGCTGTCGGCGAGTCCGCGGGAGTCGCGGCCGACGCTGGTGATCCTGCCACGGAGTCAAGATCCCTCAATCCCCGCAATTGGGGGGAAATTCATGAAACGTTTCCCAAACGGGAGATCGCGGAATTTCCCTCAATCCGCCACCGGAGCGAACAACACCTTACCCTCCCGCTCTGGCGAATCGAGCCGCGCGAGTGCTTCCTGGTATGCCTCCAATGCGAAGCTTCCATCCACCGGCTGCACGAGTTTTCCGGCGGCGATGCGTTCTGTTAGATTCTGATAGACTTCATGAATCTCCGCAGCCGGAGCCTGCTCCACCCAACGCGTGACCCACAGCCCGCGGATGCGGAGATCGCGGAAAATCAGCAGTCCGTTCGGCAAAGTGACCGGCTTGCGGCCCATTGCACCATAGGTGATGTGGGTGCCACTCTCGCGCAGCAATTTCATCAAACGCAGCGCGCTGTCACCGCCCACGGCATTGAAGGCCAACGCGGCATTCGCTCCGCCGAGCACTTCCTTGGCGGCTTGCAGGCCCTCTTCATCATCGGTGAAAACCTCATCCGCACCCAAGGCCCGCAGTTCATCCACCACTTCCATGCGGCGGACGAAGGAAACCGTGCGAATCCCGAGATCGCGCGCAATTTGGATGACACAACGTCCCACTGCGGAGTTGCCGAGATTTTGCACGATGCAGTCGCCTGCCTTGAGCGTTTCAAAACCATGCAAAAGCCGCCAAGCCGTGGCCGGATTGACCTTGAGCATGGCCGCCTGCAAGGGATCGATGCCCGCAGGCAGTTTGAAAAGCGAGCTGGCCGGAACCGTGGTATGCGTGGCCCAGGTCGATGCCCGGCGGAGGAACATCACCAGATCGCCGCTGGCAAACTCGGGCGAGCCACTGCTTTCCACCACCCCGCATCCCTCGATCCCCGGCACTGCGGGCAGCTCCGGCTTTACGCCATAAGTGCCTTCGATCGTATTCAGGTCCGCCGGATTGATCGGCGCGGCCAGAATCCGGACCAAAACTTCTCCCGCGCCCGGCGCTTGCAGCTCGAAAGGGGAAATTTCAAGCACCTCCGCCGGATTTCCCGTGTGATGGAAAATCAAACGGCGGCCCTGTGGACGGGTATGCGGATCGTTCATGGCCGGAGTCTGATGAATCCGAGGTGCAAGCCAAAGAACAAAGACGCCCAAAACGCGGGGACCGCCTTCGCTCAAAGATTGCCGGGGAAGGCAGGCTCGTCCATCATCCCGGCGATGCAAGGTGACTTCCATTGGCCTGATTTCCTTCCCGCATTCCGTGAGGCCGCAGAGCACGACGGATTCCTGCGAACCGTGATTGCCGAAACCTCCGCCGGCCCCATCGAGGCTTGGCTGCGGCGCGGATCGGGCCCCCGTGTTTATCTTTCCACAGGAATCCATGGCGATGAACCCGCCGGACCGCTCGCTCTGCTCGATCTGATGAAGGGCGGTTTTTTTTCCGATCCTGAGTTCCGGCACTTCGATTGGGCCATCTGTCCCGCCCTCAACCCGACCGGCCTCGCCCTCGGAACCCGTGGCAATGCGGACGGCATCGATCTGAATCGCGATTATTGGAATCGGCACACCCCGGAAATCGCCGCGCACGTCGCCTGGCTCGAATCCTGGGGCTGGCCGGATCTTTTCCTCTCCCTGCACGAGGATTCGGACACCAGCGGGTTCTACTTTTACGAAATCAACCTCAGGGAGGACCAGCCGCAGCGCGCGGATGCCATCCTCGCCGCCGTGAGCCCGTGGTTCCCTGCCGAGCCCGGCCCGGAAATCGATGGCCACATCCCCCGCGGTCCCGGCTGGATTTACCACGCCGCCGAGGCCGACCTCCCCGAGCACTGGCCGGAAGCCATCTACCTCTCCAAATCCGGCTGCCCCCTCTCCTTCACCTTCGAGACCCCCAGCAGCGCCCCCCTCGCCCCACGCACCGCCGCCCACCGCGCCGCCATCCAAGCCGCCTGCAAGCAGCTCCCCCAAGCCTGACCCCCACCACCCACCCCACAGCCCCCGCCCGCCCACCCCGCAGCCCCCGCCCGCCCACCCTCAAATTGCAAGAGACACATTTTATCAGAATTGTGCTTGTGACGGAGCAAGGGGAAGCCTCGGCCGGAACTGGAGATGGGGAGGCGGCAGGGAAAATCGCGCGAGATGCAAATTGCGGGAGACAGATTTAATCAGAATCGTGCTTGTGC
>JALOTR010000081.1 GCA_025457805.1 Akkermansiaceae bacterium
GGACCCGTTTCCGCAATACTTTTGATAAAATCGATCCACCGGAAAAAACCCATCTCGATTCCCTGTTAGGCCGCATGAAGCGCCATCGCCTCATTCGCACCCACAAACCTGAAGGCGCACTCCAACTGGGCGAAACCCTCATCGAAGTCCTGCCCAGCCTTCCCCGCGTCATCCCCTTCGACAGTCTCGAAGCTTGGACCTCCCGCAAAGACGCCTATCAGCCCACGTCTTCTTCCTCGGAGCTGATAACTGATAACTAATAACTGATCACCGAAATCATGCGCGTTCACGTCAGCCGGATCCTTGCCATCAATTGGTATGGCTACCGCCGTTTCATCGATGTCTCCGGCCTCTCGCTCATCACCGGTGCCAATGGCTCGGGCAAGAGTGTTTTGTTAGACCTCATCCAGTTCGTCATGCTCGGCGAGTCGCTCAGCCGCTTCAACAAAGCCGCCGCCGGAGCAGGCAGCGGTCGTTCGCTGCGCGGCTATTGTTTGTGTGATACCAACACCCAGGGCAACGACGGCCAGGAACGCTATCTCCGCCCTTCCGGCGTTACGCTCGCAGGTCTCGAATTCGTCTGGCCACATGCCAAAGGAGAAGAAACCCCACGCCGCGAAACATGGGGCGCGCGCATTGAATTCGAGGGTCCCACCGCCAAGGCCCGCACGCTTTGGTTCACCGTTCCCAAACGTCTCGAACGCGAGGATTTCCTCAGCCGCGATCTCGATCCGGATGCCGTTGCCTTCATGTCCGAGGAGGAATTCCGCGTCCATGTGAAACGCGATCTCGGCGGTGAGGTCTTTGATCGTCAGGCATCGTACCTCGATGAAATGGGTTCGCGCAGCCATCTTGGATTCGACCGCGTGCAGATGAATAAAACCCTGCCGAACTCGATGGCCTTCCAGCCGGTTGAGTCGTTCGAGAAATTCATCCGCGAGTATCTGTTAGAACCCGGCTTGCCCGATGTCAAAGCCGTGCGCGCCAGTGTCGATGCCCACCGCCGTGCGCAGGAACGCTTGGAGAAAATGCATGACCAACATGCCCGTCTCACCCGCATCAGCACGCGGCACAACGAATACCGTGAAGCCCGCCGCGATGCGCGCCTCCACGCCCACCTTCACGAAGCGCTTGCCCACGAACAACGCCTCGAATCGCTCACCGAACGCCGCAGCCAACTCGACGTCCTCCGCTCGCAAAACTCCGAGCAACGCGCCGATTACGAAGCTGCCATCAACGAGCGCAATGAACTCGATTCGCAACTCGCCGCCATCCGACTGGTCGCAGGCAATGATTTGCAAATCACCCGTCTCGCCGAAACCCGCAGCCGCCGGGATGAAGTGGCGCGTGATCTCGATGGACTGAAGGAGATTGAAAAATCCGCCCGTCAGTTTCTCCACGACCGCATCCAGTATTGGAAACAATGGTTGAGGCTTGGCAAGGAATTCGGTCTGCACGAACTGGTCAACGATGCCCGCGAGCAACTCCGGCCCGTGGAAGACAAGATCAAGGACCTCGAAAGCCGTGAATCCCGGCTCACCCGCGAACTCGACGACCTCGATCACAAAGGCAGCGCTGCGCCATCGCCTTTGTTGGATGCACTCAAATCCCGCGGCCAGAAAGCGGATGCACTCGGTCGTGTCATCGAAGTCAAAGCCGAAGCCGAACCCTGGTGGCCGCTGCTTGAAAGTCTGTTAGGGAACAAACGCAGCGCCGTGCTCGCCACCGATTTCAAGGCCGCATGGGAACAAGCCAAACGCATCGGCCATGTGGAAGAGCCTCTCGTCCACCCCGACGAACTCGACGACGTCCCAAAGTCCCCCAAGCCCGGCACGGTTTCCGATCTCTTCGAAACCAAACACGATCTCGCAAAGGCATATCTCCATCATCTCTATGGAGACATGATTGCCGTGGACTCCGCCGCGCAATTGGAACGCCATCCCCGCGCGTTTTCCAAAGACGGCTGGCTCAAGGATCCACCGCACCGCCAACACCTCCAGCCATCCAAGGAATTCACCATCGGCGAAGAAGGCATGCGCCGATTGCGAACTGCGAAACAAGATGAACTCGCCGAAGTCAAAGAAGAACTCACCCGCCTCCATCGTTCGCGCGATGACTGGCGCACCTTCCTTCATCGGGGCGATCAATGGACACTCGACAAAGCGGAACCACCCAGCGGCAGTTCCAAACTCCGTGACCTGCCACGCCTGCGCAAGGAACTCGCGCAACTTGATGAAACCATCCGCTTGCTCGCCACTCCCGAGCGCGAGGAAACGGTCGAGAAACTCCGAGTGTTGGAAAAAACCTTCCAAGGTGTCATCGAGCGCACCGGCCGCCTTGCCAACAGCATCGAGAAGTTTGCCCAGCAGGAACGCTTGCTGACGGATACCATTGCCACGCTCGAAGACGAGGAACGGAGCGCTCTCATCAAACGCCACGCCAGTCGTGAATCCTTGGATGGCATCCGCGATGCGGAGATCGACGAACTCATCGAGGCCGCGCGCAAACAATTTCCCAAGTGGCAGCAACGCCTCGAAATCGCAGCAGAAACCGCCCGCATCCGCCAATACGAAGCCGACAAAGCTCGCAACGACCGCGACATCGAACGCCGCGCCCTTGCCGAGACGCATCCGGAAACCGCCGAGGCCTTCGATCCCGAGGACGATGATAACTCCCGCTACGATGCGCGTCGTACTGAGCTCGAAACCCACGAAATCGAAAAATACACCGTCGCCGCCGAAGACGCCCGCAAGGAATGGGAAGACCGCCTGCAACATCAGGTGCTCGATGTATTGAAGGAAAAACTCGACGAAGCCGAGCGCACCAAACGCGAACTCAATCGTGCCATGGATCACGACATCGGCGGATGGAGATATCAGTTATCCATGAAAGCCGACCGCAGCCACAGCGCCATCTGGACGCTTGTGGACAAGGGCCTCAACCCCGGCCTGGAACTCTTCGCCGCCGGAGCGAAAGATGAAATCGAAAAAGCCAAACAAGCGCTCATGGCCGCCATCGAAAACTCCGAGGACCCACGCCAGCAGCGGGCATTGGACTATCGTTACTATCATCATTGGGACATCCAGGCCACACCCACCGGCAAAGGCGAAGGCGCGGCCATCTCGCTCAATCGCAATGCCAAGAAACAAAGCGGCGGAGAAAACCAGGCCCCGTTTTTCGTCGCCATGCTTGCTGCATTCCAACGCGTCTATGACCTCGGTCCCAAGGAGACGCGCAAGAATCTTGGCATCGTCATCATGGATGAGGCATTTTCCAAACTCTCCGGCGACCGCATCGATGCCTGCTTGGAACTCGCCAGAAACTTCGGCCTGCAACTCATCATGGCCTTCCCCGAAGACCGCCTGCCCACCATGATCCAACACGCCGAAACCGTCGTGCAATGCCGTGTGGAAAGAAGTTATGATGAAAAAAGCGGCCAGATCACCAACATCGAAAACTGGGTCGTCAAAGTGGACCGCGACAAGCTGGTGGAAGCCTTGTTATGAATTCAGCCTTGAGCCCTGGACTGCGGCAGCCTGCTGCCGCTTTGGAGCCCGCAGCCTGCTGCGGAGTTCATCCCGGGCCAGCAGGCTGGCTCCGGGAAAGCGGCAGCAGGCTGCCGCAGTCCAAGATCGACATTCTGCCGATCATGCATATCTTCGGGCCCATCATGGATGAGCTGCCTGACGATGAGAAATGCGCCAAAGGCACCCAACATTGGCCTCACGCTCCGCCTCATCGTCTGAGCTTGCGAGGCGTCTATTTCGTAACCGCCCGGTGTGCGGAAGGCCGTCACTTGCTTGCTGAAGACGAGATGAAGGATTGGTTCCAAGAAACGCTTTTTACCATCGTCAAAGAATTCGGATGGACGCTCGAAGCCTGGGCCATTTTGTCGAATCACTATCATCTCATCGCCCACAGTCCGCAGGGGCCGGATGGTGCGGAATCCCTGCGTGATATGATTCGCAAACTCCATAGTCTAACAACACGCGAACTGAATCGCCGGGATAATCAAGTCGGCCGCACTCGTCTTTGGCAGAACTTCCGCGAAACTTGCCTGACCCACCAGCGCAGCTATCTTGCGAGGCTTCACTACGTGCATCAGAATGCCGTGCATCACAAACTCGTGGCCGTGGGATCGGACTGGAAATGGTGCAGTGCGGCGGAGTTCAAAAAAGCGGTGACACCAGCCTGGCTCAAAACAATCACAAGCTTCCAATACGATGAAATCGCAGCAAAAGACCAAGATGTCCCGTGATAACATCCGTGGACTGCGGCAGCCTGCTGCCGCTTTGGAACCCGCAGCCTGCTGCGGAGTTCCTTCGGGCTTTCACCGGGCGATTCATTGGCTCCCGGGCCAGCAGGCTGGCTCCGGGAAAGCGGCAGCAGGCTGCCGCAGTCCAAGGAGTGAAACCCTCGCCCATTGAAATGAAACCATCGCCCATTTGGCTCACCGAACTGCACCGCCAATGGCACGCCTCGCGTGGCAGGCGAGTTTCACAAACGGGGCGTGCTTTCACGCGGGATTGGGCGAAATTGTTAGAGGATGCCGGGATCACCCGCACGGAAGATCAGGCGACTGCATCCCGCGAAGCGGAGTTGTTGGAAAAGGACGGGAAGTTGCTTCTCAAACGTCACCGCTATCGGAAGTATCTGATTGAGCGGATCACTCTTCCACTTGCCTCGGAGCCCTGGCTTCGCAGCCAATTCGGAGTTTCATCGGGCATGGAACTTCAGGAGGCTTCATTGGAGATTGTTGATCGTTTTTCCAAGCTCACTCATCGGGTGTTTCCGGATGAATGGTCGGCCCTTTGTGCCTCATTGATATCTGCTTTCAGAAAAGGGCGATCCCTGCGGCCCTTTGATTGGACAAATCCCGAACGCCTTCAACAACTCCTTGGAGTGGTCGGAGATCTCAGCTCACGCGATTGGCCGCCGGGCACGCTGGTCCGCAATGCGAGCGTGGAGCTCGGGCTCGATTCCAAGGCACTCGAACGCCACCAACGCAGCATCGAGTCCGCGCTGACACGCCTGTTTGGCAGCAGCACGAGTTATCAATCGCTGGGACTTGTCTGCGGTGAAGGACATGTGGAACTTCATGGACCTATCTGTCTGCATTTTCCGGATGGCAGCATTCACGACTTCGATGGCTTGAGCCAAGTGCTCATCTCTGCTGCCGATCTGGCAAGGTGCTCGCATGTCACCACCACGGCGGTTCGTTTGTTGAGCATCGAGAACCGCAAGACCACCTTCCGCCAATATGCCGCAGCGAATACGGATCGGCGCACACTTATTGCGGCGACCTCATTTCCCACCCCTGCGTTTCGTTGTTTGTTGGAGAAGCTGCCGATGGATCTGCCCCACGATCATTTCGGAGATACGGATCCTGCGGGTTGGCATATTTTACTGAAACTCCGTGAGGCCACACCGAGAAGGGTGGGGGCATTCCGGATGAAATGGAGACCGGCGGAGGTGAAGGTGCCGCTGACACCTTATGATAAGAAACTGCTGGAGAGATTGATAACTTCAACGTTGCTGGATGATGTGCGCGGGGAGATTCGGATGATGATGGATCAAAATGATCGCGGTGATTTTGAGCAAGAAACCTTGGAGATGGAGCGCAGGCTTTAGCCGGCGAGGGTGTGGGAAAGACTCGCCGGCTAAAGCCAGCGCTCCGTTTGCCAGTTGGCCCCAGCGGATGAGAAAGGCCATTCTTCCGGGGTTTTGCATAATTTTGCCTTTACCGGATTATTGCGAATGTAGGCGATGCAACTGTGGAGATGATCCAGATCGCGCACGAAGCGATCATAGTATTCCCTTTGCCAGAGTGGGCCTGACCGTTTCAGAAGTCGGTTGATTTCGATGGAGCTGCTACCTTTCCAAATCCGGATGACCTCCGATAGCGACTGATTTTCCGCCAGCTTCACCAAGACATGAACATGATTGGGCATGATGCACCATTCGATGAGCTGGTAGCGGGAGGCGTGACCATCGATCAGTTTTGCCTGAATGATTCCAGCGCAATCTGGGTTCCGCAGCACAGCATCTCCGTGCCCGGCGTCTTCATACTTCGCGATGAGCTTGTGCAGCTCTTTCTCGCGAGATTCATCATCCTGAATCGAAGATAGCTCTCGATTCCAGTGTTTGATCACCTCCGCCGGGACTGAATCGGCCAGGCGGAAGGTGATGGCTTGAGTGGACTTTGCAAAATCCCAATGAGGAAGGTAACCACGGGTGTGGATGCCTTTGTTTATGGGGAATTAACGGAGCGCTGGCTTTAGCCGGCGTTGTCCTCCTCGGTGCTTGGGGTTTCAGGCGATTCTTGGTCCTCGCCGGCTAAAGCCTGCGCTCCGTCTGCGGGCCCTCCGTCGGAGTCCTCACCATCCGGGATGACGATCGAAACGTCCTGAAGTTTTTCACCTTCCTTGAGAGTGAGGAGTTTCACGCCTTGGGCCACGCGACCGGTTTCGCGGATCTCGCTGACGCGGATGCGGATGCTTTGGCCGGTGGAGGTCATGAGCATGAGTTCGTCCTGCTCAGTGACGGCGACGGCGTTGACGAGCTTGCCGGTCTTGTCGGTGACGGCGAGTGTCTTCACGCCCATGCCGCCACGGCGGAGCGAGCGATAGCTGGAGAATGCGGTGCGTTTGCCGAGACCGTTTTCCGAGGCAACCAGCAACATTGTTTCCTCCGAAGCGATTGCCATGCCGACGACATAATCGTCCTTGCGGAGGCGGATTCCCGTAACACCGGCGGTCGCGCGGCCCTGCGGGCGAATCTGCGGGCGGCCTTCGTCTTCGGCGGCATCTTCTTCGGTGGGTTCTTCTTCCACGGGCTCTTCGCCTTCCGCCACTTCGCCTTGGGGTTTTTTGTAAACGCCTTCGGTGAACTTGATGCCCATGCCGTCGCGTGTGACGAGGATGATATCGTCTTCACCGCTGGTGAGATTCACGCCGATCAGATCGTTGCCTTCTTCAAGGTTGATGGCGGTCAGGCCGGCCTTGCGGTAGTTGCGGAAGTCGTTGAGGGAGGTTTTCTTCACCTTGCCATTGCGAGTTGCGAAGAACACATAACCGGCTCCCTCGCGGAAGGTGTTGTCGTTGCCGTTCTCGTCGGTGCTGCGTTCGAGACGGAGCATGGCGGCGATTTTTTCATCGGGCTTGAGGTCGAGCACGTTTTTGATGCTGCGGCCCGTCGATGTGCGCGAGCCCTCGGGAAGTTCGAACACGCGCTCGACATAGACCCGACCGGTGTTGGTGAAGAAGAGCAGGTAATCGTGGGCCTGGACCGAGAACAAGTGCTCGACGAAATCATCCGCCTCGCCCTTGGCCGTGGCCTTGGTTTCCATGCCTTTGAGTCCTTTGCCGCCGCGGCCTTGCAGGCGGTATTCGGTGGAAGGGGTGCGTTTGATATAACCGCGGTGCGAGAGGGTGACGATCATCGCATCGTTGGCGATGAGGTCTTCCATCGCCACTTCGCCGGCTTCCGCAAGGATCTGGCACTTGCGAGGGGTGGCGTATTTGTCGCGGATGACACGGAGCTCGTCCTTGATGATGGTGAGCACGCGCACTTCGCGGGCGAGGATGTCGAGCAGATCCTTGATATCGATGAGGATGCCATCGTATTCGCCCTTCACTTTGTCCTGCTCCATGCCGGTGAGTTGATAGAGGCGGAGTTCGAGGATGGCATTCACCTGGCGCTCGGAGAACACATAGCGGTCGCCTTGCACGGCGGCTTGCGAGCGGATGAGGATGCCGAGGCGCTCGGCGGTCTCGGTGGAGAATTGATAGGCGGCGAGGCGTTCGCGCGCTTCATCGCGATTCTTGGAATCGCGGATAATCTTGATGAAGTCATCAAGGTGGCCAAGCGCGAGCAGGAAGGCTTCTAACAACTCCGCGCGCTCCTCGGCTTTTCCTAACAGATAGCGGGTGCGGCGGATGATGACATCGCGGCGGTGCTCGATGTAGGCATCGATGGCTTCCTTGAGCGAAAGTTGTTTCGGGCGGTTCTGATGGATCGCCAGCATGTTTACGCTGAAGGAGGTTTCCAACGCGGTGAGCTTGAAGAGTTGGGCCACGACCACTTGCGGGCGGGCATCGCGTTTCAACTCGATCTCGATGCGGGTTTCCTCATCGGAAAGGTCGCGCATGCCGGAGATCCCGGTAAGCGTTTTTTCGTTCACGAGTTCCGCGATGCGCTCCTGGAGCACGGCGCGGTTCACACCGTAGGGGACCTCGCGGATGACGATGAAGGATTTGCCATTTTCGTTTTCCTCGATCTCCACCTTGCCGCGAAGGCGCATGGAGCCGCGGCCGGTGCGGAAGTATTCCTCGATGCCACGGATGCCGCGGATTTCGCAGGAAACCGGGAAGTCGGGGCCTTTGATGTATTGCATCAACTCGGGGAGAGTGATCGACGGATTGTCGATCTGCGCGCAGATGCCATCGATGACTTCGCCCAAGTTATGTGGGGCGAGGTTGGTGGCCATGCCGACCGCGATGCCGGTGCCGCCGTTGACGAGGAAATTCGGGAAGGCGGAGGGGAGAACGGTGGGTTCTTCCTGCGAGCCATCATAGTTCGGTTGGAAATCGACAGTGGCCTTTTCAAGGTCCTCCATCATCGCCATGCCGAGCGGATGCAAGCGGGCCTCGGTATAACGCATAGACGCCGCAGCATCACCTTCCACGGAACCGAAGTTTCCTTGTCCATCCACGAGCATCTCACGCATCGACCAGGGCTGGCCCATGTTGACGAGTGTCGAGTAAATCGATTGGTCGCCGTGCGGGTGGAAGTTACCCATCGTTTCACCAACGATCTTGGCGCACTTCACGTGGGCCTTGCCGGGAGTCACGCCGAGCTGGCGCATGGCATAGAGCACACGGCGCTGGGATGGCTTGAGGCCGTCACGGACATCGGGGAGTGCCCGAGAAATAATCACGGACATGGAATACTCCAGGAAAGACTGGGAGAGCTCTTCCGCAACGTTGATGGGCTTGATGGAGTCGTTAGACATGGGGAAATGGTGATAACTTAATCTTCAGGATCAGGGACGGGAGACTCATACACATCCTTGCGATGACCTACCCGCAGGACGACGACCCTTTCCGGTGAATTGAGAATGGCAAACACCACCCGAACATCTCCGATACGCAGGCGTCGAAGCCCGGCCAGCGGGCCGGTGAGGGGTTTGTGGCGTTGGGGTTGATCGCTCAGCTCTTCGGCAATGGCCATAGCCACCCGAAGCGATTCGGATGCACCGAGTCGCTTGAGTTCCTTGAGAACCGACTTCTTGAATACGATTTTCACGCTTTGAGGGCGAGGACGACAGCATCGAGATCAATTTCCGGTTCGGTGGATTGCAGGCGGTCTTTGGCAATTTGGAGGTCGGCAATTTCTTCGAAGTAATATTCCAAGGCTTTCTGGAGGTGATACGATTTGCTGCGCTCGGTCTCGCTCGCGATCGAGGAGAGGCGGCTGGCAAGTGTTTCAGGAAGTCGGACGGAAAGCGTGGTGCTCATGGGTTGATGATACCTGTGTTGCGATGTATTGCAATGTATTACACATCCAGATTCCGAACATTCAACGCGTTATCCTCAATGAATCGTTTGCGGGGTTCGACGATGTCGCCCATGAGGACGTCGAACATCTTGTCGGCTTCGACGGCATTGTCCTCATCGAGTCGGACGCGGAGGAACTGGCGGGTTTCCGGGTCCATGGTGGTTTCGAAGAGCTGCTTGGCGTTCATTTCGCCGAGACCCTTGAAGCGTTTGATCTGCACGCCCTTACTGGAAATTTCGAGGATGCGGGAGAGGATTTCCGGGATGGAAAACAAGGGGGTGGCGTGTTGTTTTTCGCCTTCGCCTTCGAGCAGGTCGAAGAGCGGTGTGTCATCGGAATGAAATACCGAAACATCGATGCCCGCTTCGGTGAGGCGGGATAAGAGTTTGGCGATGGCGTGGGACTCGTGGAGTTCGTGAAGCA
>JALOTR010000727.1 GCA_025457805.1 Akkermansiaceae bacterium
TAGCTGCAAAAATAATGAATACAGACCCTGATAGACCGGCCTGCACTTGCTCGTTCTTGCATCAAGCTGCAACCGATCCCAAGCAGCCCATAGTGTTCGATTCAGCCCTTAATGAATTTCATATCGAGTTTGGTGGTGGCTACTCAATGATCTATTTCTGTCCCATTTGCGGAGGACGGACTCCAACCTCATTGCGAAGAGATCTCTTTGCTATCGTCACCCAAGAAGAGGAGGAGCGCCTTCACGCTCTTAATCAGGACTATCGATCGATTGAGGACTTAACCAATGCCTTTGGCCCGCCGGACAAGGAGAGGCGGACATTTACATTTAACAATATTTCCTCCACTGCTAACGTCGTGGCTATGATTGAGAATAATGAATGGAGAGGCATCTACTTTCATAAAAAGCAACTCAAACAAATCAATCCACCAGAAGCCGAACAAGCCGCGACATGACAACCACTAACAGCCGCCCTGTTTCGATGATTTTTCGTAACTACAACCCTCACCCCGTGATCGACGCTCGCCCTCGCTGGTAGTGATGCATGCGCTCATCGTTTTCGCAAATGATCGACAATCCAGACACATGCGAATTGTAGAAGAACACCGCGCCCAAACCATCTTGGCACTCTTCCATGTAGGAACGATTTTGGTCGGTTCGATTGGCATCGGCTTAATCCTCAAGAGATTTGGTTATACTTGAATCGGAGCTTGATCCGCCGTTGCCACCATATCATCGTTCTTCAGAGAATCCGTGAAACCCTTCCTTCTGCCCATTGTCGCCTTGATCGCTGCCACGTTGACGGCGTGCGATCAGGTAGGGGACGAAACGGACCACAAGGTTGCCTTTCCTGCATCAGCCAAGAACATTCAGAATCGGGGCAACTCCGGAGCAAGCCTACTTGATCGGGGTCTCGCAACGATGTTGGAGATCGACAGGAAGGACCTTGATGCCTTTGTGGCCCAGCTCAAGATCACCGAGCGCCAGAAGCCTGCGCAAGCAACGGGAGATCCAACCATCAACGGTTGGAATGTCTGGCCACAAGGAGCAAAGACTTTTGTACCAGGAAACAATGTCTTTGGCGGTTTCAACAAGACTTGGGACACTGCTCCCGTGCCGGAGGAGATGCTCAGTTGCGAATCACCGACTGGACATTGGCTGCATGTCGAAGTCTGGAGTTTGCAAAATGAGAAGGTTTTGCTGAAGTTGTATACATGGTGGGAGTGAAGGGCAGAGTGACCCCGAATGGAGATGATCTCTTCCATCCAATCAAAGTTACCGGGAGACCAAATTTGAGTAGATTCGAAGAAGTTCCATAGAATTTGGCGAGACATGACAACCACCACCAGCATCACCATGACACCAGAAGCATTTCTTTTGTGCCTCGGAGCCGCCGCCGTTGTTGCGCTGCTTCTCCTGCGGCATTGGATCCGCCGTCCGGTGCATTCGGTGGAGAAATTCATTCGCAGGATTGAGGCTGGAGAGCGACCGGACACTCCAGCCCGAACCGACTACGCAGTCGATCTCGCTCTTACTGCTGACGGGTTTGAAATTACAGCCCTGAAGGGTCAGCCAGGGGACGTGGTGAAGGTTGCATGGGAGCGTGTCACCGAGGCGAGCGCCTTCAAGCGTGATCTGATTTCAACTGATCAAGTTTGTATTGTGTTCACCATGGACGATGAGACTTTCATTGAGGTTCACGAGGAGATGCGTGGATTCTGCGAACTTTGCGAGAGGCTTCCCATCGCTTTACCGGGAGCCTTGGTATTCAGCGATTGGTATCTTGCAATCACAGTTCCTGCATTTGAGCCTTGCTTGACGAGACTCTTTACGCGCGACACGTCTGAAGCTCAGATACATCAATACACTCCATTCAATTTTCACGGGGCGTTCCAACCATTCCAACGAAAATGACCTCTTTCCCATGGACTGGGAGCGATCAGCGAGTGGGAGGGCATGGGACAGGTGGCTCCAGCGACGATTCGGATGAGGCGGAGGGATCTGCCGTCCGGTGCGTTAGGTCGATTTGAATCATTTGCATTTTCCGCCGTTCGGCGCTCCATTTGCACGCATCATGATCCGCTTGTTGACATCGCTTGCCATTAGCCTGCTTTTTTCCCTAAGCGGAAAGGCATTTGAGCTGCCATCGGCTTCCTCCCAGTGCCTCGTGGGCATTGCGGAGGATTGGAACAGTTCCCATGCCACGCTGCCTTGGCAAAAACGGGCTCATCTGGGGCAGCGGCCTGCATCCGGTGCCTGCCGGAGTCGCCACCAAAAAAGAGGGCGACATGCGCTCGCCGGCGGGAGTTTTCACTCTTGGCGGTGTGTGGGGCTATGACCCGGCGATCCGCAAGCATCCCAAGATGTTTTACCGCCAGGTGACGCCGCGTGATTTGTGGGTCGAGGACCCGGCCTCGCCGCAATACAACCGCAACGTCATCCTCCAGCATGATCCCTCCACGCCTTGGGAGAAAAAGCAGCAGATGAAGCAGAAGGATCCCGCCCATGCGCTCAAGCTTTTCATCGCCCACAACGCCCCGCCGAAGGTGGTGCCGAATGCCGGTTCCGCGATTTTTTTCCACATCTGGCGGGCCGGCGGGACCAAGCCCACGGCGGGTTGCACCACCATGGACGTGGCCAAGCTGCGTGAGATCATCGCCAAGATCGATCCCACCCGCCGCCCGCTCTACGTGCTGCTGCCACGGGCGGAGTATGAAAAGTACCGCAGTGCGTGGAAACTGCCGTGACGCGAAGACGGCAGTTTCCGGGTTTGCCAGTGCCACTGCCTGAAAGCTAGGATCGCCGCATGGAAGAACCGTTGTCCCCCGATCCTGCCCCGGTGTGGCAGCGCAGCCACGCGCAGGGATTTTCGCCCACGCCGTGGACGATGGTGATCGCGGCCTCCGCCCACGGCGCTCAGGCTTCCGCTGAGGCGCTTGAGGGATTGTGTCGGGCTTACTGGCCGCCGATTTTCTCCCAGATCCGCATGAAAGGGCTGGATCGGCATCAGGCGGAAGACCTCACGCAGGAGTTCTTTTCCCGCTTGCTCCAAGGAAATGCCTTCGCCGGTGTCTCGCCGGACAAGGGCCGCTTCCGCAGTTTCCTGCTAGCCGCCTTGCGGAATTTCCTGATCAACGAATGGAAACGCGAAAACACCCTCAAGCGCGGCGGCGGGGTGAACATCGTGGACCTCGATGCCCTGGACCCCGCCGTGCGCGATGCCTGTGAACCCCGCTCCGGCGAGGATCCCGAGCTTGCCTTTGACCGCCAATGGGCGCTCTCGGTCATCGCCAAGGTCCGCAGCCGCTTGCGACGCGAATATGAGGGAGCGGATCAACTGGACCGTTATGAAATCCTCAAGTCCCACCTCATGGACTCCGGGGCTGCGCAAAGCGGCCTGCAAACCGCCGCGCAACTCGGCATGACGGAAGCTGCGGCGAAATCCGCCATCCACCGCATCCGGCGTCGATTCGCGGAGCTGCTGCGGGCGGAAATTTCCCGAACGGTGGCGCATCCGGATGACATCGACGATGAGATCCGCCACCTGTTGTCCGCCTTGAGCCACGTTTGAGAAACTTTGCGGGCGCAATCTTTCTTCTACATTCCAGAACACGATGAGCATCGGCAACCCCACCGGCGAGCGCTGCCCGCGATGCAATACCCCCGGGGTGTTGGTGGCGGGAGATGGTTCGTGCCCCGGTTGTTTGCTGGAACTCGCGCTTGCTGGGCCACCGGATGATATTTCCCCGGAAGAATCCTTCAGCGGAGATACCTGTGGAAACTATCAACTCGGAGGCATCCTCGGGCGGGGCGGCCATGGGATTGTGTTTCTGGCGAGACGGGCGGACTCACCCCAAACCTATGCGCTCAAAATGCTGGCTTCCGCCAAGCTGGCCGGTCCGGATGAACTCCGCCGCTTCCGCCTCGAAGCGGAGTCCGCCATGGCGCTGGAACACCCGAACA
>JALOTR010000082.1 GCA_025457805.1 Akkermansiaceae bacterium
CGATGCATCCCGCCAACGGTTGGGAATTGCTTGAGCATGCGGCCTCGATCGAAAAGTCATGGTTGGATCGCCTCGGAAGCAGTGAGGATTTCAATCTGATCAGCATCGGTTTCTCATGCCGCATCCACCCGGAGGCCAAACTCATTCCACCCTATTTCATCGGGGATCATGTCTTCATCGGCCCGGGCTGTGAAATTGGTCCCCATGCCGTCATCGGCGAAGGCTCGGTCATTTCGGGAGCAAACCGGATCGTGAATTCCCACGTCGCCGCCCATTCCTTCCTTGGCCCGGTCACCGCCTTGGAAAACTGCTGGCTGGAACGAGGTCTTGTTTTCAACCGGAACCACCGGGTTCGTCTCGATGATGTGGAACCGCACCTCGTTTCCTCGATGGAACGCAACACTCTGGTCGTCCCTCTGAAGGACCGCTTGCAGGCCATGTTTCTCTACCTGAGATTGGGCAACCAGCAAACTCCGGAAGGCAGTTTCAAAACGATCCACGGACTCACCCTGCCCGGCGATCCATCAGCCGGTATCGAAAACCGAAAGGCGTGGTTGCCACTCGTCTGGCAAGGAAAACTCCCGCTCTTTGGTGTGCTGCCGCGATCACAGGAACAGTTGGATGTGCTGGATGCCGATTGGAAGAGCATCCTGCGTCACGCCCCGGCAGGCGTGTTTTCCTATGCAGACACCCAGGGCCATCACAGCCCGGCTGATCCGGATGAAGCGTTGCACGCGGTCTATCAGGCGTCCCTTCCGCCGGGTTCTCTAACAGGTTCCATCCACCAATTTCTCCGCACCTTGAAATCATGACGGCACCGGGCACACTTCCCACGCCGTCCAGCGTGGTTCGGTATTCCATCCCGGCGGATGTCTCGCTGGTGGCGCCGCTGCGCCAGCGTTTCATGGATACGATTTCCAATGGCGACATTTCCGAGAAGGAACTCTATCAATGGGAACTGGTGTTCCAGGAACTCGTCGTCAATGCCATCTGCCACGGAGCTCGGAGCGATTCGGAAAAATCAGTGACCGTCGAATGGAGCATCACCCAGGATTCCATTGTATTGGCCGCCCACGACCCGGGGGCGGGACCTCCCGATGAAATGCTCGATTCCCCTGCCCTTCCCGATCCGATATCAGAGTCCGGACGCGGCTTGTTCCTGATATCCAGTTTTGCCGATGAACTCCACCGATGGCGCGGGCGTGGCGGTTTCTGCCTGGAGGTGGTGAAATTCTATCCAACCCAAGGGCTCCCCTTGCCGGGCAATCCGGAAATCGACAGCGTATTGGAAGAGCTTTCATCCTGTTATGAAAGCCTCTCGGTTTTCCACCGCTTGGCAGAAAATCTCATCGAAAGCGGCAACCTGCGGGACTTCATCGGCAGTTCGCTCGACGAATTCCTTTCCCTGCATCCGAACGACCGCCTCTTCATCCAAGGTGCGCCCACGATCCCGGAAACCATCCGTCGATTGCTCGCACCCGCCAATTGGTTTCTCGATCCCGGGGATGCCGATCATACCATGAAATCCCTCGGCCAACTCAAACGCGAGACCGTCTGGGAAAACGATGCGGACCTTGCTAGGCAGCATCCCGGATCGGAACCACTCCGCACGGTAGGACCCGGTTGTGTGTTTCCCATCGTGGCCGGTGAGATCCATTTCGGCGCACTGATTGTGCTGAGAAAGCCATCCGCCACGGACACGCGCATGCGCTCGCTGGGAACCTTGCGCACCCTCGCCGATCTCTGCGGCATCGCCTGCGCGAACACCCACCTCGCGAACATCCGCGATGAATCCCAGCGTGAACTCAGGGAACTCGAAATCGCCGTGGAAATCCAGCGTGCGCTCCTGCCCATCTTGCCGGCTCCGCGTTCGAATCGATGGAACATTGCCATCTATCAGGAAAGCGCGCTCACCATCGCGGGAGATTATGCCATCGCCAAGACCGACCCGGATGGAAACCTTGTGATCGCCATGATCGACGTCATGGGTAAAGGAGTTTCCGCTGCACTTCTCGCCAGCATCTTCCGCACGGCATTCGAGATGTCCGTTCACATTCCTTCCGCCGCCACCATCCTTGAAACCATCAACCGCACCCTCTGCAACCAGTTGGGAGACCTCACCATGTTCATCACCTGCGCCATTGCGAGGCTGCGGGCCGACGGCAGGCAACTGGATCATGCAAGCGCCGGTCATTGCCCTACATTTTTCTATTCCGCAGATGGCACCCGCCAATTTCTCCGTCCCTCCGGTCCGCCGCTGGGCATCATCGCCGATACCTCCTACCAAAGCGACTCAGTCGATCTCAAGGGAGGCGAACGTTTTGTATTCATCACCGACGGCTGTTATGAATGGGGAAGAAGCGAAACGGACAATGGATGGGAACCCTTCGTGGAACTCATGGACCTGAACTCCTCCACATATGCTGCCGAACTCTGGGAACGGCTGCGAAATCGGATCCGTGCAGAACATGGAAGCGAACTGGAAGACGACTGCACCCTCATCACCCTAGATATCACCTCATGAAACGAGTCATCGTCGCAGAAGATGACTTTGTCATCTCCAAACTCTATCAGATCCATTTCAAGCGGAATGGCATCCACGGCAGTTTCTTCAACACCGGTGCCGGAGTGATCCAAAGCGCCCGCCACGAAAAACCGGACCTCGTCATCCTCGACTTCGAACTCCCCGACCTTCGCGGCCCGGAGGTCATGCGCGAGCTTCGGCAAATCGAAGGCTGTGAGAATGTGCCTGTCATCTTCGTGACGGGTCGCGCCACGCCGGAAGTGGTGGAAAATCTCCGCAAGGATGGTGCCAGCGAGGTATTTGGAAAACCGTTTTCCCCGCTTCACCTGATCCACCTCATCAACACCCTCACCGCGCCCAAGGATGCATGAAAGCACGGATTGATATCTTTATCTTTGCCGATGCGCTGGGCTGGGCCATCGCGGAAAAGAGGAACTTCGCTTCCAAACTGCTGCCAGTCCGCAATCGATGCGAAACCCTGCTCGGTTATTCGTCCACCTGCGATCCCACCATCCTCACTGGTGCCAAGCCGGAGGATCACGGCCATTTTTCGTTTTTCATCAAATCCGCCGGACCATCTCCTTTCGCCCATCTCCGCCCGCTTGGAGTGCTGCCGGAGCTCGTCGCGGGGCATCATCGCATCAGAAACAAGGTTTCCAAGTGGATGGCAGGGCGCAACGGCTACACAGGATATTTCCAGCTCTACAGCGTGCCATTTTCCAAGCTTCCCTATCTCGATTACTCGGAGAAAAAAGATATCTATGAACCCGGTGGCATCGCGGGCGGACAGCGGACGATTTTCGAGCACTGGAGCGACTCGGGAAAACCTTGGGCTCGATCCAACTGGCGACTTGCCGACGCAGACAACATTGCCCATGCCC
Source organism: Akkermansiaceae bacterium (assembly GCA_025457805.1). Classification (GTDB taxonomy): domain Bacteria; phylum Verrucomicrobiota; class Verrucomicrobiia; order Verrucomicrobiales; family Akkermansiaceae; genus Luteolibacter. The sequence continues at coordinate 3,406 of JALOTR010000082.1, forward strand.
GCCGGGAGATTGAAAAGGGCGATGTGGAGTTGCACTATCTCTTCACTGCCAGACTGGACGCTGTGATGCATCGATATGGAGTGGATCACCCGGAGGTGGACAAGGCCTTCGATGAATTCGGCAGGAACCTGGAGTCTCTCGCGGATCTCGCAAGCCGGCATTACAAGAAGGTCCGCATCCATCTCTTCAGCGACCACGGGATGGCGGATGTCCATGTTTGCTCGGACCTTCTGCCGCGCTGGAACCGACTTGGACTGAGATATGGCAAAGATTATATCGCCGTTTGGGACTCCACCATGGCGAGGTTCTGGTTTCTGAATGAAGCCGCCCGCGCAACCGCCACATCATGGTTGAACGATCAGAAAGATGGAGTCTTGTTGACCGATGACCAACTCAAGGCATACGGCTGCCTGTTTCCGGATCGCAAATACGGCGAGTTGTTCTATCTCCTGCCATCCGGATCCCTCTTTGTTCCATCCTTCCTCAATCAACGCAAAGTCACCGCCATGCATGGTTATGCGCCGGAACATCCGGACAGCGCCGCCGCATGGTTGAGCAATGTCGAGACCCTGCCGGTCAGGGAGCTTACGGATATCTTCCCCGTCATGAAATCCGCTGCCGCAAGCTGATCGAAACCATGTCCCGCATCCTCCATGTTCCGAGAAGATTCGCCACCCATGAATGGGGCGGGACGGAAAGTGTGATTTACAACCTCTGCCGCGAGCAACAGCAACAGGGCCATCAACCGGAAATCCACACCTCACGCGCCCTCGCTCCCGAGGCCCGGGAGATCTGGAGGGACATTCCCATCCGTCGTTACCGATACTGTTATCCGTTTTTCGGCCTCACCCCTCAAGACATCCTCGCCCTCGACAAAAAGGGGGGAAATCTGCTTTCACTGGATCTCTTCCATCACCTGCTCACCGCAAAGGATGTTAGAATCTACCATGCCCATGTCCTCAAGCGCATGGGAGGTGCCGTGATGACAGCCGCACGACTGCGGAGAAAACCATTCGTCGCCACACTCCACGGAAACGTCTTCGACGTCCCACCCGCCGAGGCCGCATCCGTCGTCGAGGCCCAGCAAGGCCACTTCGAATGGGGAAAACCTTTTGGGGCACTGTTCCGTTCCCGTCACCTGCTCGATGAGGCGGATGCGGTGCTTTGTGTGGGTTTTTCCGAATATGAAAAGGCCAAGGCGTCCTTGGGGCATGACCGAGTGTATCATCTTCCCAATGGAGTGACTCCTCACTCTTTTGCAAACGGCAACCGCGCCACTGGACGCGCCCACCTTGGATGGCCGGAAGATGCAATCGGTTTCGGCTGCCTCAGCCGCATTGATCCCCAGAAAAACCAACTGCTTCTCGTGGAAGCATTCGCCTCACTGGTCGCCAAAGAACCCGCATCGGATTTCCGTCTGCTGCTGGGCGGACCGGTTACGACTCCGGATTATCTGGAAGAAATCGTGCAACTCATCGCCCGCCACAATTTACAACAAAAAGTCACTCTCCACCCGGCCGTGGTCGCGGAATCCGCCCTTCATCGGGACCTGCTCACCTCATTGGATTGCTTCGTCCTGCCATCCCGGCATGAACCGTTCGGAATCGTCGTGCTCGAAGCCTGGGCCAGCGGGACTCCGGTCATCGCCTCGCATGTGGGAGGATTGATGAAGCTTATCTCGCATGAGGAAGATGGGCTCCATTTCCCATCGGGAGATGCCGAGTCCCTGACCCACGCCATGACGCGTATTGCGAAGGAGCCGGAACTGCGGCATGCCCTTGCATCCCGCGGGAAAGAGAAAATGACATCCCAATATACATGGAAAGCCGTGAATGCCCGGCTTGAGGAAATCTATCAACTCGCTGAAAACCGCCACCGATGAACCCTCTGCCAAAAGCCGTCTCCATCGTCATGCGCAGCTTCAACGAAGCTTGGGCCATCCGATCGACCATCGAACAAGTCTATGCCCAGGACTTCGACGGAGATATCGAATTGATTGTCATCGACTCAGGTTCGAGCGACGGTTCCATCGAGATCATCCGTAGCTTTGAAAGAGCACGCCTGATCCAGATCCCACTCGGCACCTATGTCCCTGGAGTCGTCCTCAACCAAGGAGCACGGGAGTCTTCGCATGACTGGATTGTCTATTTGAACGCGGATGCCACCCCGGTCGGAAGCGACTGGCTTACCAATCTGCTCAAGCCTTGCGTCGGCAATCCGAAATTCGGCGCAGCCTTCTCCCGCCAGATTCCCCGGCCGGACTGCAAAGCGGTTTTCGCCCACGACTACGACCGCTGCTTCGGCCCCGAACGCGAGTCCGCCAATTGGGGTCACTTTTTCAGCATGGTCAGTTCGGTGACCCACCGCTCCGTGTTTGAACACACACCCATCCGTGAAGACCTTCAATATGCGGAAGATGATGAATGGACACGGCGTGTCATTGAAAACGGATACGAGGTCATTTATGTCATCGATTCGGTGGTCATGCATTCTCACAACTACACCATCCGCCAATCCTACAAACGTTCCTTTGGTGATGCCAAGGCAATGGCGGCAACCAGCACCGTTGAACCCCGCGCCATGAACTATCATTATTTCGTCGGCCTGGGATTGATCAAGGATTCATGGCGGGATGCCAAATGGTGCCTCCGCAATTGCAAACCCGGGGGCATCCCCTTTTCCATCGCGGTGCGCCTCGCCCAACGACTCGGCCGCCGGGATGGTCATCATGCCGGATGGAAATTCTATCAGCGCGATTCATGAAGATCCTCGTCATCAGCAACCTTTACCCGCCCCACGAGATCGGTGGCTATGAAATCCGCTGCCGCGATGTCTGCGAGCGGTTGAGGAGTTATGGTCATTCGATCCACATCCTTACCTCCGATCATCACGTTCCCGGCCGCGATCCGGTCGATGAACCCCATGTTTCCCGAACTTTGAAAATCCACGGAATGTATGGGAACCCGTGGCTGCCGATCCACAAGCTATATGCCCAGGAAAAACACAATCACCAGGCATTGATTCATCAGATCGAATCGATGCGCCCCGATGTCATCCACGTCTGGAACATGGGAGGCATTTCCAAATCCCTTCTGCACCGCCTCGAACAGGGAACCATCCCCGTGGTTTACGATGTGTCGGACCATTGGATTGCACGCAGTCTCAATGCAGATGTCTGGCTTTCCTGGTGGAACCATTCCTCATCCTTTGCCCGCCGGGCAGGACGCAGCCTGCTCACCGCAAGCGGAATCCGATGGCTCCTCAGTCGGGACGTCCCATGCCGCAGTGCCTCCGATCTGAAGTTTCGCCATATCTATTTTTGCAGCGCCTTCATGCGCGATCATACCGCATCGAAAGGCTGGCCAGTCGCCCACGCATCCGTCATTCATTGCGGAATCGATACCAGCGCTTTTGCAGTCAAACAGGAACATTCCGCATTCAGCAAACTGCTCTGGGTGGGTCGCCTGTCAGAAGACAAGGATCCGCTCACCGCAGTGCGCGCACTGGCCGGGGCGCATCAATTGGGATTGCGCCACCTGACTCTCGACCTATACGGCCACGGAGATGCCGACTACGTCGCCCGAGTGGACCAGGAAATCGAAGCACTTGGCTTGCAATCGCATGTCCAACGCAAATCCGCCCCCGCGGCGGAAATGCGGGGCCTTTACTCGAAGTATGACGCCCTTCTCTTCACTTCCGATTGGGGTGAACCTTTCGCCCTCACACCGCTGGAAGCCATGGCATCGGGCCTTCCTGTGATCACTTCTTTAGACGGCGGGCAGCCCGAACTTGCGCAACACGGCATCAACTCGCTGATCGCCGCCGCCAAACAACCGGTTCTTTATGCGGAACGCATTCAGGAACTGAGCAGCTCTGCTGGCATGCGGGCCGCCATTTCGAGAACAGGTCTTCATGAAGTGAGGACTCGTTTCGACATCGAACCCATCTCCCGCGAAATCGAACAATTCCTCGAAAGGGTCATCCGGAAATGAGCATCCTGTTTTATGATGACAGCCCGGTCTTCGGCGGCCATGAAGTAATGACACTTCTCGGCCTCAAAGCCCTCTTGAAGGCGCATCCGGGACAGGTTCGATTCATTTCCTCCACGGCGAATTCAAAGTTAAGGGAAAATCTCTCTTCCATCGCTGCGGACCACCCGAATCTCGCACTGGAGTTGGTGGATTATCATTCCTCTCGACTCGAAGCGCTTCGCAATCTGGTGAAACCCTCACGAATCCGGCATCTCGCGGATCGTTTGAAAACCTTGCGGCCGAGCCTCGTGGTCGCAGTGCAAGGAAACATCGAGCACTCATCGCTGGTGCTTCATGCCGCAGCGGACACTGGCACGAACTCTTGCAGTTATATCCCGGTGCCCCACTCGAATGCGGAAATGGGCGCTAAGCTCGGGAGCCTGCGTGATGTTTTCTGCTCCAATCTGTTCCGCCTGCCGGGCGCGTTCATTACCATCACCGACGAAATGGCAAACCTCCTCCGCCAGCGGGGAGCGACCGCGCCCATTCATCTTGTTTACAATGGAGTGGACACCGTGAGATTCCAGAATGGGGATGCGGACGAAGCTCGCGAGCAACTCGGCCTGCCATCTCGCAAGATCCTCATCGGTTTGATCGGCCGCATCGAGTTCCGCCAGAAACAACAGCATCTTCTTGTCAATGCCGTGGCGTCCAACACCCGGCTTGCATCATCCTGCCATCTTGTCTTCGCCGGCGATGGGCCGGATTCCGAAAATCTCAAGGAACGCATCCGCCAGCAAGGAGTCCATGGAACCGTGCTTCCTTGGTGTGATCCGGCCCTGCTCTATCGGGCACTCGATGCGGTGGTGATCCCCTCCCGCTACGAAGGACTGCCACTGGTGATGCTTGAGGCACTCGCCAGCGGTATCACGGTCCTCGGCAGTGACCGCGACGGCATGAAGGACCTTCTTCCTTCCGCGTGCCGTTTCAAACCGAACGACGTTCCGGCCATCACCGAAAGCTTGGTCTGCTTCGTGGATCAAGGGTGCCCGCCTCCCGACCCGGCCCTCGTTGACAGGGTCAGGACCACGATGTCGCTGGATTCATTCGGCCGCTCCTTCTCCCGGCAAATCCTTTGTCTCGCAGGCCTCGATGGCGGCCATTCACACTTGCAAAGCCCGCCCC
>JALOTR010000728.1 GCA_025457805.1 Akkermansiaceae bacterium
GCTCGATGATTCCAAGGGCACGCCCGAGGAGCACATCATCAAGCTCGGCCTGCTCAAAAGCCTCAAGCGCGCCGCTTATTCCGCGGAACCGATTGGTCACTATGGATTGGCGAAAACCGATTACTGCCACTTCACCAGCCCCATCCGCCGCTACGCCGACCTCATCGTCCACCGCGCGCTGCAACCCCTTCTCGCCAATCCGCCCCCGCGCCACGACACGACCCCGTCCCAAGCCGACCTCCGCGAGATTGCCCGCCACATTTCCGATACCGAACGCACCTCCGCAGAAGCAGAGAGCGAAACGAAGCAGATCAAACTCTTCGATTACCTCCAACGCGTGGCGGACATGAAGGACCCGCACGAATTCGACGGACTCATTACCGACGTCCGCCCGATTGGCCTGATGGTGGAGATTCCCGACATGGGCATCCGCGGCGTGGTCAAACGCGAGGAACTCCCGCCCGGCCGCTGGCGTCTCGAAGCGCACCGCATGGCCTGGGTCTCCTCGGATGGAAAAGTCATCCAACTCGGCATGCGCATCCCGCTCCACGTCACCGGGCTGGATCGCGAGAAACGCTTTGTCGATTTCGCCGTCGCCGGACCGCCCACAACCGCCGGCACCCAAGCGCACAAAGCAGCGCTCCCCCACAAAGGCCGCACGGTTTCCTCCATCGCCCAAACTGCGAAACACGCCGGAAAAACCAAGCCGAAATCCAAGCCCGCCGCCAAAGCAGGCCCCACAATCCACCCGAAAAAGGCAGGAAAATTCAAACCCAAGCGCCGCCGCTAAATACCGCCTGGGAGCGCTGAGCCCCACCCGGGAGCGCTGAGCCCCAGCTCGGCGCGAAAAAAGGAGGCGGAACTGAGGTGGAGGGGCGTCAGTGGTGAAATCATCGAGTTCAACCACAGATTTGAAGGGATTTCTCAGATTTCACAGATTTCTGATATCCCGATTCTTCATCTGCGAAATCTGAGTAATCTGTGGTTCCTTCCATCCCCGGCCATTCACGCAACTCATCACAGCAAGCAATCATTGAAGCTCAAAAATCTCAGTTCTTTCAGTGGTTCTCAGTGCTTCAGTGGTTCCAAAGCTATATCTCAGAGTCCGACTCCGATCCAAGTGTCACCCCTTCCCCCCTCTCCGGAACATCACTGGCGGCACACCTACCAATTCCCGGAAGTTCACCGTCAGCCGCTCATTGCTTTGAAAGCCACAACGTTCCGCAATCAATGAAACCGGCAGATCGGAGCTGGTGAGAAGTTTCTTCGCGCGTTCAATCCGTTCGTGCAGCATCATCGCATGCGGTGATCTTCCAAGGCTGGTTTGAAAACGGCGCTCCAGCACCCGCCGGGAAACGCCCACCCGCGCGGCCCATTCTTCCACGGAAGCGATATTGGCAATGCCTTCCACCAGCATTTGCATAGCACGCCTCACCACTGGATCGCCCACCGCCTCGTAAGAACTCGATCCCCGCGCGACAATTTCCAAAGGCTGCTCCAGCAAAGGGCCCGCAGGCGGACTGCCGGCCCAGACGGCTTCTAACAACTGCACCACATCCGCCGCCAGCCGACGCCATGGCAGCTTGATGCTCGATAGCGCCGGCCGCGCCATTTCACACACGGTTTCGTCGTCGTTTGCGGAGATCACCCCGACCGCAAAAGGCACTTCGAGGCCTGCCTGGGCCGCGGCCTCCAGCACATGACGGCCGGTCGGATCATGGGCGGAAAAAATCCCGAGTGGAGTCGCCTGTTGGGCGAGCCAGCCGACCATGTCCTCATCCGGATCCCGCCAGTATTCATCGTATTGCCGCCAATCGCGGAATTCCTCCCAATACACCGGCACCTCGCCAACCACCGATTGAAACCCCTTCAGCCGCTGCTTGGCATAATGGGCATCGCCACGGCCGACGAAGGCGAATTTCGTATATCCTCGCGCCACCAGGTGCTCGGCGGCCAGACGCCCGATTGCCAGATCATCGATGTCCACGTGATGGGCCCCCTTCACCGGTTGATCCGATGGCACCAGAACCACCGGGCAGCCCAGTTCCAGCAAAGCCTCGGTCAGCCCTTCCAGATACTCGGTCACGATCGCACTCGGCCGCCACTCGCGCAGGCTGGCCAGCAACAAATCGCGCTGGCGGAAAAGATCGATGATCCAGAAATCATAGCCCATCCCCGCAAAGGGCGCGAATCCCGGCGTGAGCCGCCGAACGTTTACCGACGATTGCACCACGGCAATCCGGCGGGGGCGTGAGGGATCAGGAATGACATGTCGCATTTCATCAAGAAGCTACCGGATTTTGCGGTAGCGGCACCAGCGGAAACTTTCGTAACTTCCCAATGGTCGCATTGGTCGCGACAACCCATTCCATAACCTCACAACCCTGAAACCATCACATCATCATGAGCACATTCCCTTGCGATGCCGTCACCTACGAAGGTCCGTCCTCGAAAAATCCACTCGCCTTCAAACACTACAACGCCTCTGAAATCGTAGCTGGCAAGTCCATGGCCGATTGGTTCCGCTTCGGCTGTGCTTACTGGCACACCATGCGCGGCACCGGTGCGGATCCATTCGGTGCAGGCACTGCCGCCCACCCATGGGACGATGGCTCGAACTCTGTCGCCAATGCCCAGAACCGCGCCCGCGTATTCTTCGACTTCATGCAGAAAGTCGGCCTCGATTATTACTGCTTCCACGACCGCGATGTGGCCCCGGAAGGTGCGACTCTCGCCGAGTCTAACAAAAATCTCGATGCCGTGGTGGATGTGCTTGAGGAAGAGCAGAAGCGCACTGGCAAGAAACTCCTTTGGGGCACCG
>JALOTR010000083.1 GCA_025457805.1 Akkermansiaceae bacterium
TCGATGATGCCGGGAACGAGTGTGCCGCCCTCATAGATTTCACCCTTTGCGCCGCGGTGGGGAAATCCCAGCGCACTCTCGGCTGAGGTGCCGTTGTCGCTGCAGTAGAGCAGCAGCGTGTTGTCGCGCAGGCCGGTTTCGGCTAGGTGCTTGCGCAGCATGCCGATGGCGCGATCCATGGCGGTGATTTCCGCGTAACGCTCGCGCAACACCTCGCCCTGTGGCCGCGTGGTTTGGCCGCCGGTCTCGTTCGACGTGAGCCTCACCTTTTTCGGGTACTTCGCGGGCAGGTCGTCGTAAAGCGTGAGATCCTGGGGCAGGCCGCTGTAAGGTTCGTGGGGGGAGCCGAACCAAATGACTTGAAACACCTGCTTGCCGGCCGCACGCGTGCGGTCGATGCCGGCGATTGCCTCGCGGATGAGAACCTCCGAGCTTTCGCCCTTGAAGACTTCCGGCGGGCCGCCGTTGCGCGAGAGCGGCGGGTCCAGTTCAAAGAAGTTGTCATGGGATAGCCATTCGTGGAATCCCATCGCGCCCGGACTTAGCGGGGAGCCCGCCTTTACCGCTCCGACGTGCCATTTGCCGAAGTGCATGCAGTGGTAACCGGCCTTGGCTAGCATGTGGGCGATGGTGGTTTCCTCCGGCCGCAGCGACCAACCCGGCGCGAAGGTGCCCATGCGGTTGGGGTGCCGGCCGGTAAGGAAACTTGCGCGAGTCGGCGAGCAACTCGGATGCGCGGCATAGAAGCGCTCGAACTTCAGCCCCGTGGACGCCATCTCGTCGAGCACCGGGGTCTTGACGTGCGGATGTTTGTTGTAACCCGTTTCCTCCCAGCCGTGGTCGTCACTCATCATGAGAATGATGTGCGGCGGCGCGGCAAGTGAGATTGACGGAAGCCCGACCAGGAGAATGATTGATGTCAGGACAGTTTTCATAAGCGTTGGAGTCACGGGATTTGGACAAACGAAATCCTGGATGTCCTAGTTCGTCTTCTTGAGTGTGGCGGGGCGCAAATTTACCTGCTCGTGTTTGACGGCGAGTGTTGTGGGATCGAGATAAGGGTCTTGGGTTTCCTTCCGCCATTCGAGCAAGAGAGCCTTCATCCGATCCAAGGTTGTGACGTGTGATGGATCGGCAGCGAGGTTGTGGAATTGTGAGGGGTCCGCTTTGAGGTCATAGAGTTCCCACTCGGGCGGATTGGGAAGCATGGCCATGGCCTTTTGGGCGGGAGTGCCATCGTAGACGGGAAGCCGGGCGACCGTGGGTGCGGTGTCGCCATCCACGCTGACATAAGTCATGGCTTTTCCAGCGAGCACGTTGTGGATGATTTGATACTGGGCATCGCGCAGGGCGCGACGTGGGAAAAAGGGGTGCTCGCCGTGCTGGTGGAATTCGCCGGCGAGTGTGCTGCGCCAACCGCTGTTGTCCCCGGTCCCGACCGCGCGCAGGGAACGGCCTTGGACATGGGCGGGAATTTTGATTCCGGTGGCGTCGAGGATGGTCGGCAAGATATCCACCGAGGAAACGAAGGCTTCACTAACAGATTTGGACGTGGTCACACCTGGCCAGCGGAGCAGAAACGGCGTGCGGAGGCCGGCTTCATAACAAGTGGTCTTGGCGCGGGCGAAGGGCGGGCCGTTGTCACCGAGGAAAATGACGACCGTATTATCATATTTTCCAGCGGCCTTGAGTTTTTCCATCAACAGGCCGATGCCCGCATCGAGCCGGCGCACGGCATTGTAGAAGTTCGCGGCATTCTTGCGGGTGGTCTCGTCCTCCACTTGTTGGAACGGCCACGGTGGAACCTCGGAGGGCAGAGTGAGCATTTCCGGTAGTCCGTCCACTTGCGGCGGATAGGGCGCATGTGGGTCAACGTAGCTCATCATTAGGAAGAAGGGCTTGTCGGCATCCGCGGTGATGAATTTCGCCGCCGCATCGGCCATCAACCGGACTTCGCGCGCGGCCTGGGGTCCGATTTGGGCATTGAGGTTGAGGTCGAATGGGAATGCCTTCGCGGGGTTCACATGCAGCTTGCCGATGATGCCGGTGCGGTAGCCCGCCGCTTTCATCAGCGCGGGCAGAGTATGACCTTGGAACTTCTTGTTAAGCGGCGGGTTGTTCTTTTTGGCGAGACCGATGTGCCCATGGGTGTGAGGATAGAGGCCGGTGAAAATCGACACCCGCGACGGACTGCACGACGACTGCGTGATGTAGGCGGTCTTGAAGCGCATGCCGTCGGCGGCAAGTGCGTCGAGGTGCGGCGTTTGGACGTGCTTGTCACCGTAGCAGGACAACTGGAGTCCGAGATCATCCGCGACGATCAGCAGGACGTTGGGTTTCTGCTGGGAAAACGCGAAGGTCGCGGTTGCGCAGAGAGTAAGGATGGAGGTGAAGAGTTTCATGGTGAATTCGCGATCCGTTAGATCATTGGCATGGTCTTTCAGCATTAGGAATCACCCCCGAAATCGAGCACCTGCTGCACAGGGCCAACGGTTACGGTGATGCGATCGCTGTTGGTAACACTGTTGAGAAAAGGACTCTGATAGACAGCCGCGGGGTGGAGATCGATTGGCGTGCCATTGATGTGCGGCAGGCGGAAGGAATCGCGGGCAGCCACATCATAGCGGAAAATTTCGATGTGCTGGGTTCCGCCCGCAAATCGATAGTCCACCTTGTCGGCGGTCATTACGAGCGAGGAGACGCGCAGGCTTTCGCGGAATTGCTCGAACGATCTGTGGGTGCTGAGGTCGCCGGCGTGGAGCAGGATGCGGCCGGTGTCCTTCAGACCGGTGAAATCCGCCGGGGAGGCCACGGTGCGGGTCTTGTCCCACTGATGGCCTCCATCGAGGAATTTCACGGCGGCAAAAGCCTTGCCGTTGCTTGCAAAGATCCAGCCTTCGTGCTCGGTGATTTCGAGACCCGGAGCATCGAAGCAAAGGCTGATTTTCCCCGTGCTGTAAGACCCGCCCTCCTTGCGGTTGGCGATGCGTTGGAGGATCAGCACGTTCTCATGTTGGACGCTCCAGAAGGAATGCTGCGGACGCCCGCTCCGGTCTTTTTCGATCACCACGCCGATTGATCCGACCTTGGGAGCGGAGGGATCATCAAAGAGCATACCGCACCACCGTTTTTGTTGCGAGATTCCCGCGTAATCGAGGGCAGGGTTCTGCAGGGTGCTTCCTAGCAAATACTGCGGCGTGCGCCAGGCGTAGTTGACCAGCGCGGAGTTGGATGCGATCAGCTGGGCCTTGCCATCGGCACCGTAAGTTTTGAGCTGGCCGAGGACGCGGTTGCGGATGGCGAAGGGACTGACTGCCGGGAACGCGCGCCGGTCCAGCAGGATGGCGGCGGCCGGGAGTTGGTAGCGGCTGGTTTCGATCACTCGCGAGTGCGTCGATCCGGCAGGTTTGCCTTCGCGGGCGAACAGAAGGTTCTTGTAGCTATCAAAGCTGTTCCGGCCACCTTCGGCGCGGCTTTGTCCACCGCCACGGCGGCCACTTACCGAGATTTGGGCTTCCTCGATGAAGGCCAGGTCGAGCAACAGTCCGAAGCGGTGGCGGATGACTGGATCGGGAGAAAGCTCGTGCAGGTTGAACAGCGCGGGCCACGAGTATTTCTGATAGGTGTTGGATCCGACCTCTATCCAGAGCCCGTTTTTCGCGCGGCTGCGCGGCCATTCGCGGAAGTAGCGGGTGTGGGCGGCGGCGTGCTCGGCGACGCTGTGGCCGTCTTCGAGCTTGCGCTCGCAGTAGGCAGGATCGTCCCTCAGGAAGGCGGTGATCAGATAGCAGGGCGGGCGGCGGTTGAGATCGTGGTTCTCGGTGCCGAGGAGCAGGAATTGGTCGTCCGGGCCGGCCTCGGCGAGGCGGCTTTCCGCACGGACCCAGAGCCAGAGTGATTCCTTCATCGCTGCTTCGGTCTCCGGCTTCAAACGCCCGGGGAAATGCGGGCTTTTTGCGTGGAACAGATAGAGGATCCTCAGGTAATCGGTGATAGAGAAAAACGTCCACGGCAGCTTGCCTGGATCCTCGGGCGAGGTTTCCGCGACATGCTCCGGCTTCGATGCGATGAAGTCGTTCGCCCGTTTGAGCAGTCTTGCGTTCGCCTCATCGGTCTTTTCGTTGAGACAGAGAGCGGCGAGGCACCAGAGGTTGTCTCCCCAAGTGCCTCGCGGCCAGCCCTCCTTTCTGACGATGGTCTCACGCAGGCTTGATTCACGCAGCCTGAGCGAAGCGGCGTGGGTTTCCACGACGAGTTTTTCATGGCCGGAGAAACGGTCCGACTCCGGAAGCTTTCCGGCATGGACCAAGCTGGCCGCACTGGTCATGAAAATTCCAACGAGGAATTTCAACAACCGACGCATGCGGTCGCCGATTTGTTCGAGCGATTCGATTTTCACGGGATTCCTTCGTTAGATAAACTTCTTCAAATCCCACGGCTCGCGGTAGGTGCCGGTCATGTGGGCGGCGGCCTCGGGGTGGTTGGTGATTTTTTCGGTGACCGGATCCCAGTCGAGCGCCTTGCCGGACTTGATCGCTGCGAGGCCCAACAGGCACTGGGTGTTGACGCGGTGGCCGGCTTCGGCATCGATCATGACCGATGAGCCATTGAGGACGGCCTCGATGAAATCCTGTTTGTCGCTGCGCGCGGGAACCCGCTTGTCGGAGCTGCGCAGCTTGGTGCGGAAGATTTCCCGATCATGGGCCTGGAGGCCGCCATCGCTGTGCCAGTTGGCCTGGATCCATCCCTCGTCGCCTTCGACGCGCAGGTAGGGTTTGTCGATCTTGTAGTCGAGCCGCACGCCGTTGGCATACTGGTAGTGGAGTTCGAAGTCGATCAGCGCGTCCCACAACGAGCCGGGCGGAGGGAATTTCCCCGTGCCCTCGACGCGCAGCGGTCCGGAATGACTGGTGCCGTTGATGAGATTGGCGACATCGAGCAGGTGGCCGCCCCAGTTGCAGATCATGCCGGCGCAATAGTCCGAGATGCGCATCCAGCCGGGACGTCCGATGAACTCGCCGGTTTTCAAATCCGTCTCATGCACACGGTCCTGGGTGTATGGCCGATCGGGCGCGGGGCCCTGCCACATTTCGTAGTCGAGGTGCGCGGGCACCGGCATCGGGGAGGGGTGACCGAAACCTTCGTTCTTTTCCCGTGGCACGCCGATCTCGAAGCGGCGAATGGTGCCGAGGTAGCCATTCATGGCGAGGTCGGCGGTCTTGATCATGTAGGAGTTCGAGCGGCACTCGCTGTCGAGTCGGAAAACCAGACCGGATTTTTTCGCGGCATCAGCGAGGGCACGGCCTTCTTCGAAGTAGCGGGTCATCGCTTTCTCGCAGCATACGTGGAGCCCCTTTTTCATCGCCATGAGTGCCTGGATGGCGTGCCAGTGGTCGTTGGTCGAAATCATCACCGCGTCGAGTCCGGGCAAGTCGAGCGTCTCGCGGAAGTCGGTGAAGACGCGGCAGTCATCGTTGCCGTAGGCGGCATCGACGAGCGATTTGGCATAAGCCATCCGCAGCCGGTCCACGTCACAAACCGCCACCACGCGGACGTTCTTCATTCCGAGGAAGGTTGTCAGGTTCGCCTGGGTTCCCTGGCGGCCGGCGCCGATCATGGCGATATTGACGCGCATGGACGGCGCGTCCTCGCCGCGCAGGCGCGACGGCAGAATCGTGAAGGCGGCACCGGTAAGCAATGCCTGCTTGAGCCAATCGCGGCGGTCGAGGCTGGCGGGTGGATTCATGGAGTTCATGGCTTGGAATCGATGAGCAATTTCCTCATCGCGGCTAGGGTCCCGGCGTATCCGGGATCACCGGCGAGGTTCCGCATCTGGTAGGGCTCGCTTTGCAAATCGAAGAGGGCTTCGGAACCTCCGTCCCAGGCGACGTAGTTCCAGCGTCCGTCACGCACGCTGCGGCCGCGCATTTCGTGGGTGATCCGGGCACCGCCGGGCAGCAGGTCCTGCTTGGGCAGTTGGGAAAAGGCGGGGTGCGGCCAGTCGCGGTCCGGTTGGCGCAGCAGCGGTGCGAGGCTGCGGCCTTCGAGGTGTGCCGCAGGCGGCAGCCCGGCAAGCTCGAGCACTGTCGGATAAATATCCAGCAGTTCGACCACCCGCTCGCAGACTCCGGGCGCGATTCCCGGGGCGCGGATGATGAGCGGCACGCGCAGGCTTTCGTCCAGCAAGGTCATTTTTGACCAAAGGCCGTGCTCGCCGAGGTGAAAGCCATTGTCGCTGACGAAGACCACGATGGTGTTCTCCCGCAGTTGCAACTCATCGAGCGCATCGAGCACGAGTCCGATCTGCGCATCGATGTAGGACACGCAGGAGGCGTAGGCGGCGCGGGCGGACAGCGCCTCTTCGCGGGTGCCGGGCTTGGTGCGTTGGAGTCCGAAGAGGTCGAAGTTCGGCCTGAGCGCAACGGCGGGCAGATAGGTCACCGGCGGCTCGTCCGGGTAGCGGAAACTCGGTGGCAAATCGGACGCTTGCGGGGAATGCATCGCGAAATACTTTTCCGGCGCGAAGAGCGGGGCGTGGGGTTTCTTGAAGCCGACGGCGAGAAAAAAGGGCTCGTCCTTCATCCGCTTCATCGCGGCGACAGCGGCGCGGGAATAGCCGCCATCGCCAGCGGCGGTGTCGTCTCCCGGAATCGGTCCCCATTTGTCCCAAGGATTGTCGCTGCGCTGTCGGCTGGGCTTGGCTTTCGGCGCGGTCGCTTGCGGCGATGGATTGCTTTTGGGCACGGGCGGTTCCGGCAAAGGTTTTCCCGTTCCGGGCCCCCGATCCCAAGATGCTCCATCCTCGATCGGAATGCTGCCACCGTGGAATATCTTCCCGAAAGCCTCGGCCCGCCAACCCGCCTTGCGAAACTGCTGCGGCAGCGTGATCGCATCCGGGTGTTTCCAGCGAAAATGGGTGTTGTTGTCGATGATGCCGGTGCTTTCCGGGCGCAGGCCGGTGAACATGCTGGTGCGCGAGGGATTGCACAGCGGTGCCTGGCAGTAGGCCCAGGTGAAACGTGTGGCGGTGCTGGCGAAAGCATCTAGGTTCGGGGTCTTCGCAGACTTGCTCCCATAACAACCGATCGCGCCATTCAGATCGTCCACCATGATGAGCAGGACGTTCGGGCGCGGCTTCTCTTGCGACGAGTGGCAAATGCCCACCGAAGATAGAATACCGAGGATGACAATGGTTGCTGGTTTCATGAGGCTGGTGATGATTTTGATCCGATCAAGATCGATGAACTTCATTGATATGATTCACGGGCTTGGATCGGCTTCCGAGAGCACCTCGACGCGGCTGAAGCCCTTGTCCGCCGGCAGCCCGAGTGAGGCGGCGGTCCGGCTGACGTCCGCGCCGGTGCCGGTGGTCCGTGTTCCGTCGGTCGTCCAGCCGGAGAGGGTGCCGGAGGATTGAAAGCGATAGTCCCGGCCGGGGACCGTGGAATGCCGGAACGACTGCCCTCCCGTGCCTGACTCCGCCTTGACCTTGAGGTAGCTGTCCGGGTCGGTCGGGTCGGTGCCGTGCAGGTATTCTTCTTGGTCGGGGACCGGGTCGCCATCCTGGTTCTTGCCGAGCCCGAGGACGGTGATCGACTCGGTGTAGTGAATCTCCCACCAGTCGGGCATCTGGTCGGAGTCCGCATCCACCGCGACCACGCCTGCGAGAGGGCTCACGAAATTGGCCACTGCCGGGTTAATGCCCAGCTCGGTGTCGTTGATCGGGGTGCCCTCCCAGGAGATGACATTGTTCGCGCCGATGGTGGCGATGCGGGTATTGCCGGAGCTGTTAGGAGCATTGATGGTGGGCAGGAATCCCGCGAGGCGGGCTGCCACCTCGCGGTAGTTCGGCTCGCCGATGCGATTGGTTTCCTCGTTGGGGTCGATCTTGTGGTCGTAGAGTTCCTCGTTGCCATCGGCATAGCGGGTGTAGCGGTAGCGTTCGTCCACGATGCTGTGGCTGTTCGGTCCATGGGTCGTAATCGCGGGGCGGCGGGATGGTGCGCTGGTTGGGTTCTGCAATTGCGGCCGCAGGCTAAGGCCCTCCAGCGGGGCGTAGGGCGGCAGCCCGCAGAGGTCGAGCAGCGTGGGATAGAGGTCGAGCAGTTCGACCGGCTGGGTGCAGACCTGGCCCCTGGCCATGCCCGGCGCGGAAATGATCACCGGCACGCGGGTGGCCCGGTCCCAGAGGCTGGTTTTGGCCGTCATCCCTTTTTCGCCAAGGTGGTAGCCGTGGTCGGAGAACATCACGACGATGGTTTTCTCGCGGATGCTGTCGGCAGTGTTGCCGTCGCCATTGGGATCATCGAGACCGTCGAGGAGGCGGCCGAGGTTCATGTCGGCGTAGCTGACGCAGGCGAGGTAGGCCCGGGTGTGGTTGTCCCACTCGTTGTATTGGATCAGCCTTTCGGTCCGCGGTTCGGGCAGGCTCCAATGCAGATAGCGGGCAAAGCGCG
>JALOTR010000084.1 GCA_025457805.1 Akkermansiaceae bacterium
AACTGCGATTACCGGACTGTCACCGATTTCACTCCGCACTGGGAAACTCGGGTTGTTAGAATCTCGGAGATCACCGGCATCGACATTGCGATCAACTATTGGGGATCCCCGTGGATGGCGCATCCCATCGTCAGCTTTCAGTTTGCCGATGCTCCCCCCGTTTGCTTCTCCATCGAGACGCGCAAGCAGGTCGGCCAGTCCTATTCCGCCATCGGCGGCCTGTATCGGCAGTTTTCACTGACCTACATCGTCGCCGACGAGCGCGACGTCATCCGTGTCCGCACGAACTACCGCAAGGATGAGGACATCTATCTCTACCGCCTCACCCTCACGCCAGCGCAAGCGCGCGAGCGCTTCGTCGAATACATCCATGCGCTCAACACCCTTCATGACCACCCGCGCTGGTATAATGCCATCACCACCAACTGCACCACCAGCATCCGGACCCAGCACCCATCCGGCGAACGCCCCCGCTGGGACTACCGCATGTTGCTCAATGGAAAAGGAGATAAAATGATGTATGAGCGCGACATCATCGCCAAAGGCGGATTGTCCTTCGCGGATCTGAAAAAGCGCTCTCTTATCGACGGACCCGCCAAGATAGCGAACGATTCGCTAGACTTTTCCCGTCGGATTCGGGAGGGTCTCCCGAGTATGGAGTCGCTTCCAGATCCAACGCAGCCCAACCCGAAGGAGCCATGAAAACCATCATCGCTTTTCTTTCGGTCGGCCTTTCCGTCCTCATCCTATCCCAGCCCTGCCGCGCCCAAGACATCGAACCCCGCCGTTGGAGCCACCTGCCGCTCGGCAGCAATTTCGGCGGCGTGGCCTACGCCTACACCGAGGGGGACATCTTCTTCAATCCGGTCCTGAGAATCGAGGACGGGGTGTTCGAAATGAACACGGCGGCCCTGAAATACATCCACGCGTTTGAGCTGTTTAAAAAGTCAGCCCGCGTTGACCTTACTCAAATGTATCAGAGCGGTTCCTGGAACGGCTTGGTCAATGGAGTCCCCGCTGCCGTCGATCGCGATGGATGGGCGGACACCACCCTTCGCTTCGCGGTGAATCTTTACGGTGCGCCGCCGCTCGAAGGGGAAGAGTTCATCGAATACCGCAAGGCGACCTACTGCGAAACCATCGTCGGCGCGGGCTTGGTCGTGACCTTGCCCACCGGTGAGTATTTTGACGACAGGCTGATCAATCTAGGAGCGAACCGCTACACATTCACCCCCCAATTCGGCGCCGTCCACACCCGTGGCAAGTGGACGATGGAGCTTTCCTCCTCCGTGAACTTCTTCACCGACAACGACGAGTTTTTCAACGGCAAGAAACTTGAGGAAAACCCGCTGCTGATCGGCCAAGGCCACCTCATCTACAACTTCATGCCCGGCCTGTGGATCGGCGCCAGCGCCGGCTATGGCTATGGCGGCGAATCCACCATCGACCAGGTTTCCGCGAACGACCGCAAAGGCAACCTCGGCTTCGGATTGAGCGCCGGCATCCCGGTCAACCGCCATTTCGGCTTCAAGATCGCCTACATCGGCATCCGGACCCAGGAAGACGTGGGCTCCGACAACGACACCTTCACCATCGCCTGCTCATTCCAATGGTAAAGCTACACCATTGTCTGCGCCTTGAACTGAAATTTCTGTTTCCCAACTAATCCCCATATCTACCCATCCCGATGAAAACTTCAAAATCGCGAGTCATGCTCGCCACGCTTGTGATCGCTGCGGCATCATCCATGCCTCCGGCATTCGCCCAGGTGCCCCCTGGCTACTCGGCATCCGCCAATCCATCCGCCACATATCTTTCTCTCTCCCAGTTGCAGGAACTCGTCGGACGGGTGGCCCTCTATCCGGACGATTTGCTTGCCCTGATCCTGCCGGCATCCACGACCCCGCTCGATATCGTCAAGGCCCAGCGGTTTTTGGTGAAATACAGCACGAACAAGAACCTGAAACCTGATCCTTCCCTGTCCGAGCCCATCGTGAACCTTCTCACCTATCCGGATGTCATCAACATGATGGGAGACGATCTCGATTGGACGGAATCGCTCGGCACCGCTTTCACCACCCAGCAGGCGGACGTTCTGGATGCGATCCAGATCTTCCGCCGCAAGGCCCAAGCGGCAGGCAATCTCCAATCCGATGACAAACAAATCATCGTGGTGCAGCAGGAAACGGTGCAGATCGTTCCAGCAAAACCAGAAGTCATCTATGTGCCGCAATATCAGCCCGCCACGGTCATCGTGGCCCAGCCTGCACCGGTGGTGACTTATATGCCCACCGCATATCCGGTTTATTACAATCCCGTAGCAACAGTGGCCGCCGCCGCGACGGTCGGCTACATCGCAGGGGCGACCACGGCCTACGGCCTGAATTGGTATGGCGGCACGGTTTATCATGCCCCCTATGCCTCCCATGCCGCCTACTATCAGGACCAGCGCATGGATTATGCCAATCATGCCCGCGAGGACTGGCAAAACTATGGCACCGCCTCAAGAGAGGATTGGCAGAACCACGCCAACCAATCCCAAACCCAGCGGCAGAATGCCACGGCATCCAATCAAGCGGCCCGCCAACAAACCAGCACGACCAACCAATCCCAACGCCAGCAAACCAGCACGGCCAACCAGACCCAGCGCCAACAGTCCGCACAAGACACCACCTCCGCCAACCAGAGCCAGCGCCAGGATGCTGCGGCAAGCGGACAACAACAGCGGACCTCCAATCAGTCGCAACGCCAGGATGCCGCAGCAAGTGGCCAACAACAGCGGACGGACAATCAAACCCAGCGCCAGAACACCGCGACCGGAGCGCAGGCATCTTCCCAGCAAAGCCAGGCCGCACGCCAAAGCAGCGCCCAGCAGAATCAAGCAGCCCGTCAATCGAGCATGCCGCAAGGAGCGCAGAGTTGGCAGTCATCCGCGTCCTCCAGAAGCGGTCAATATGGCGGCTCCGCGCAGACGGCCGCCGCGAACCGGACACCGGCATCATCCTCCGGCCAGCGTCAGGCAGCCGCCTCCTCATCCCAATTTGCCACCCGCCAATCCACCCGCTCGTCCGGAGGTGCCTATGCCGGAGCATCATCCGGTGCCAGGGCACAAAGTTTTAGCGAAAGAGGATCCCGCAGCATGTCCGGCGCGAGCCGCAGCGGTGGCGGTGGCCGCAGCCGACGTTGAAAACCCAGCCCGCACCTTCATCTAACAACTTTATGAAAACTTCGATTCTTGCCACCTTCTTCACGGCACTATCCTTCGTCCCATCGATCCTCGCACAGGACGCCGCAGCTCCCGTTCCACCCAAGGTTTTCGAAACTCCGGTGGAGGCATCGGACGCGTTCATCGCCGCTGCGAAAAACGGTGAACAACAAGCCATCCTGGAAATCTTCGGCGACAAACACAAGGCCCTCATCGGCACCGAAGATCCCGAGCGCGACAAGGAACTTCGCTCCAAGGTCGCCGCCATGGCCATCGAACGGCGCCGCTTCCGCGAAAACGATGAGAACTCCGTCACCATGGTCATCGGCGCGGAAGCGTGGCCATTCCCCGTGCCCATCGTAAAAACCGATAAAGGCTGGCAATTCGATTCGGACACCGGCATCGAGGAAATCATCCATCGCCGCATCGGCGAGAACGAACTCAGCGCCATCGACTCCCTGCGCGGTTACGTTGCAGCCCAACGCGAATATGCCGCAATCCCGCGGGATGATTCAAAGGTCCGGCAGTTCGCACAACTGCTGCAAAGCTCACCCGGCAAAAAGGACGGTCTCCATTGGAACACCGCCGAAGGCGAAACACCCAGCCCTGCCGGCCCCGAAATCAAGGATGATAAAACTCCGCACAACGGCTACCACTTCAAGATCCTCACCTCGCAAGGTAGCTCGGCTCCGGCTGGAGAATACGATTATATCATCAATGGGCATCTCATTGCCGGATTTGCCATGGTGGCGTGGCCGTCCGAATACGGAAAAACAGGCGTCATGACGATGTTGGTGAACCATTACGGCGACATCTATGAAAAAGACCTTGGTCCTGAAACCGCCACGCTCGCGGCAGCGATCAGTGAATACAATCCAGACGAAACGTGGACTTTGTCGGAGGATTGATTCCTTGAAACGATAGAAATCCCCAATCACCTGCTGACCGCCATCGGAGCCATGCCCGACTTCCTCTATCAACTTCCACTGCCGCTTGCAGCGTTCATCATCATTGGGATTCTTTGTGCATACTCTCTGATCGGCATGGTGATCACCCGCCGCTGGATCATGCCCCGCTTCCTTGAAGATGATCGCGAACTTGATTTCAACAGCGGCATGATGCAGGCGGTGTTGGTTTTCTACGGTCTTGCCACGGCTCTGATTGCGGTGAGCGTCTGGGAAACCCACTCGCAGGTCGGCGAGGCGGTGTCTCACGAGGCCGCCCGCATCGCCGGAATCTACCGCGACGTCTCTTCCTATCCGGAGCCAGTCCGCTCCGAACTTCAGGCGGAACTCAGGGGCTATACCGACTATCTCATCCACGAGGCCTGGCCCGCCCAGCAACGGGGAGAATACCCCACCCGCGGGGTGGAGTGGATCAACCGCTTCCAGAATACCCTTGCTTCCTTCAATCCTTCCGAAGAGCGGGAGAAGATTCTCCATGCGGAAACACTCGCCGCTTTCAATCGCCTGATCGACGCAAGGCGGCTGCGCTTGGATGCAATGCTGGTGAGAATGCCAACCGTTCTCTGGTGCATCGTCCATATCGGTGCCTGCATCTGCCTCGCTTCCGCATTCTTTTTCCGCGTCAGGGATGTGCGCCTTTATTCGATTCAGTTGAGTCTGCTCTCGGTTTTCATTGGTCTCGTCATCACTCTGATCTTTGCCTTCGACCGCCCTTTCATCGGCGATCTGGGAATCGATGCCGGTTCGTATCAACTCATTCGTGATCAACTGATGCATCCCTGAGTCAACTATCTTCAAATGCCGATGTTGTCTTCATTTTACATTCCCGCTGTTTGTATGGCCACCATTCTTGCTGCGGCGCTCGCACCAGCGAAGCTAAGTGCCCAGTCGTGGGAAAATGCGCCGGAGTGGTGGAATTTCCTCTATGAGTCGGACCGCCACCGACTCGAACGCGGATGCACCGGTGTCTTGGGCACCGGGAATCAATTCGCCCTCTCTTTCAGCCTCGAAGTCCCACTGTCATCTGAAAGCTTCGATTTCAAGTTGGTTTCCTGACTCGCTTGCTTCTTTTGACCTCATCCCATCCCTCACTCATGAATCATCTCACATTAGCTTTCCCTCGTACCATGGTCCGCTCGTTCGGTTTGATTTGTGGTGTCGTTTTGTTATCCCAATGTTCCGCTCCGGTCTCCGTGCGTGTGGATAAGCCGGTCGCTCCGGTCGGCACATCCGCCGTTCCCCAAAACACCGATGCCTTGCTTGCCTCGATCCGCGATTCCCACGACCGGATCGTCCGTGGCGACTCTTCCTCGCTCGCTCCATACAACTATTCCGTCGCGCGCCTAATTGAGGAACTCGAACGCAGTGGCGCGGATCCATGGTCCGGCACCGTTTCCTACGGGACGTTTCGCCTCAAGGGAACCCATCCTGTCGGCTGCAAGCCGCTTGAACGCCAACTGGTAGCCACCGATACCCTCGACTTCCGCGGAGAGATCGCTAAAGAAAAATCCAACGTCGATGGGCTCGGCGCGCCCTTGTTAGAGGTGGGAAAAATCGACAAGCTGGGTCGCGAAAAAATGCGCGACAATCTGCCGCTGCGCAACCTGACCGCCGTGGTTCGATTTGAGGGAAATCTGGCAAAACTCGAACTCGTCGATCCCTATCAGGTCGAGCGGGTCAGCCTCAATGGACGCAGCCAAACGCTCTCTGCCGACTATGGAGCGGCCATCATGCTGGGCATGTCCAAGGCTCGGGTGGACAAACTCGGCCTCGTGCGCCTGCTCCATCCATCCCGCTACAACGACACAGCCAATCTCAATTTCCTCCAGCCCTTCGACTCCAAGCGGATCCCGGTTTTGTTTGTCCACGGACTGGACAGCACCCCGGCCACCTTCGCGCCGATGTATTTCAATCTCCTGCGCGATCCGGAGATCCGGAAGAACTATCAATTCTGGGTATTCAGTTATCCCAGTGGCTATCCCTATCCTTACTCGGCCTCACTCC
This sequence comes from Akkermansiaceae bacterium, assembly GCA_025457805.1. Classification (GTDB taxonomy): domain Bacteria; phylum Verrucomicrobiota; class Verrucomicrobiia; order Verrucomicrobiales; family Akkermansiaceae; genus Luteolibacter. The sequence goes on from JALOTR010000084.1 coordinate 6,175, forward strand.
TCCGCCGGGAACTCGATGACGTCAGACGGAGTTATCCCCAACATAAAAACATGGTCATCGTCGGCCACAGCATGGGCAGCCTCATCAGCCGTTTGATGGTCACTGATGTGGACGACAAGCTTTGGGTGAAAGCCTTCGGGCACAAACCGGAAAACACTCGCTTCACGGGTGCGAGCAGGGACGTCTTGGTGAAGGCGCTGGTGTTTGAAGATCGGAAGGAAATTGATCGTGCCATCTTCTATTCCGGTCCTCACCGCGGTTCCATCCTCGCCACCAACTGGATCGGCCGCACGGCTTCGCGTCTCGTCAAGATGCCTGGGCTGGTCGCCGATGTGAGAAACGTCGCACTCTCCGCAGCCACTGCGGACGTCGCCGGCCTTGCCATGCAGAATGCGCCTAACAGCATTGGCACACTCTCGCCCACCAATCCTTTTGTGGTCGAAATCAACAAATTCCCGATCGTCCCGCGCATCCCCTTCCACAGCATCATGGGAGACCGCGGCAAGGGCGATACACCTAACTCATCCGATGGCGTCGTGGCCTACTGGAGTTCCCACCTCAAGGGGGCGGTCTCGGAAAGAATCGTCCCGTCCGGGCACGGCTCGCACGAACATCCCGAAGGCATCGAAGAAGCCCGCCGCATCCTGCTCCAACATCTGAAAAGCCGATGAGTTCCCTTCCTTCCACTACCCGCCACTGCTGGCCCGCCGTGTTTTTTGCGTGGCTTTTCTCGGCAGGCTTCACGCTACTTGCCGCAGGAATCCCGGAAACGTTGCTGGGGCCGCCCAGCGACAAGGGGCCGTGCGTCGTCCGTGCGCAGTTCCAACTCCAGGATATCAACAGCATCGATGACGAACCGGAAACCTTCGAGTTCACCGGCGTCCTCGTGCTCACATGGAAGGATCCGCGACAAGCCTTTGATCCAAAGGTCGCCGGCGTTGCCGAGAAGATCTATCAGGGTGACTATCAGTTCAACGAAGTCTCGCCCGCATGGTACCCGCAGGTGGTTCTCGCCAACGAGAGCGGGCTCTATGAATCGGACGCCGTAATCCTCCGCTTGCAACCGGATGGAACCAGCACCCTGATCAGCACAATCAACGCGGTTGCTGAAACCGACTTCGACATGCGCCGCTATCCGTTCGACTCGCAGAGGCTTCAGGCTGTTTTCGAAATCGTCGGATTCAACAGAAGTGAAGTGGTTCTAGATGCCGGTCCCGGTTCGGCAGACCGGCCGATCCACGTTTCCCAATGGGACCTGCGCGGAATCGAAACCGCAGTTCGCCAAAGAAATTCCCTCTCCGCCGGGCCGTCCGGGGATTCCTCTGAATTCGTGGTGACCTTCAACGTGCAACGCGATCCGTTGTTCACCCTCCGCCTTGTGGGCTTGCCACTCGCGTTGATCGTCATTCTCTCATGGTCGGTATTCTGGATGGAGCGGTCATCGCTCGGGGATCGCATCAGTGTTTCCTTCGTCGGCATCCTGACTGCGGTCGCCTATCAGATCGTGGTCGGCGACCTGCTGCCGCATGTTTCCTACATCACCGTGATGCACGCTTTCCTCAACTTCAGCTTCTTCGTCATGTGCGGGACGGTCGTCATCAATCTCGTCGTCGGCGCCTGCGATAAGAATGGAAAATCAGCGCTCGGCGATCTCATCGACCGTCGCTGCCGCTGGATTTTTCCAATTGCCTATCTAGGCCTGCTAGTGGCCATCGGGCTGATCGCCATCACTGTATTCTAACATCAATCCTGACATAGTAATCCAATCAAAACAAAAACCATGAAACTCCGCATCCGCACCATCGCATCCGCCGCCCTGCTCGCCACTGGCACCCTGATCCTCAGCCAATGCGCAAACGGACCAGTCACCAATCTCAACGCCTCCAGCGTGAACCCGCGCGAACTCGCGGCAAAGTCCCGCAGCGCGCTCAACGACCTTTATCGCAGCAATCCCGCCGCGCGCCGCCTCGGAGCACGTGCCAAGGGCATCATTGTGTTTCCAAACATCACCAAGGGAGGCCTCATGGTTGGTGGCATGGCTGGCAATGGCGCATTGATCCGCAATGATGGCACGATCCATGATTTCTATCAAACGGCCGGCGCGTCCTATGGATTCCAGGCAGGCATCCAGGAGTTTGGTTATGCATTGTTCCTGATGGATGACGCCGCATTCGCCAATCTCGACCGCAGCGGTGGTTGGGAAATCGGCTCAAGCCCCAGCCTCGTCATCGTCGATGAAGGCATGGCC
>JALOTR010000085.1 GCA_025457805.1 Akkermansiaceae bacterium
ACCCGCGTGAACAGCCTGCGCAAAGACGGCTACGAGAGCATCACCGCCGTCAATTTCAATGGCAGTCTGGGAAAACTCCTCGCGGGCGATACAGTTTACATCACACTTGGAAACAATGGGAACGATGGCAATGGCAGTCATGATATCTACGATGCCTTCGATGCCTGCATCATCGACTTCCAGTTGCTGAGGGAACCCTGAGGCTTTCCGCCGGATGGCATCGGCACCCCGGATCCGCGTTGGATTGGAAAAAATGGCAATGCCCCGAAATTTTTCGCGAAAACCGCCATACCCCGGCTCATACAACGCGAGTTTCGCCAACTCGAGCCGCTTCATTTCCCTAACGAACCCATGAAAAAAACCATCCTCTTGCTTAGCGCCACCATCGTGCTCACCGCAGGCATCAGCTCCGCCGCCGTCATCGCGGACTTCGCCGCGGAGTTCCCCACCTCCACTCTTGGCATCGGCCAACCCTTCAGTGGCACGGAAACGCCTGCAACGGGATGGAGATATATGTGGAATCCAACAGGGGCGATGGGAACCGCATCCAGTTATCAATCATTGGTCACCAATACGGTCGCCACCTTTCCCGGCTTCGGAGGAACAAGCCCGATGTTTACCAACGTCGGCAATGTCGCCTTCAACGCCACCGGCCAAGGCAATTACCGCTTCGGTCGGATTGGACTCACCTCCTTTCACCCGGGTATATTTGTTACGGGAACCGACTATCGTGGCATCATTGCCTACACCATCCAAGCGGGCGAAGCTGGCACCATCAACATCACCAACAGCTCGTTTGCCAAACTGGTAAACACCAGCAGCAACGGTGTGGGTCTCGATATTTATGTCAATAATACGCTGATCAGCAGTTTGAGCAAAAACGGCTTCAACAGCCTCAGCTCTTCGGACTTCAATGGCAGCCTTGGAAATCTTTCCGTTGGCGATACGGTGTATGTTTCGATCGGAAACAACGGCGAAGCCAACAACGACGCCAGCGTGATCAACTTCCAGCTCGAGAGCATTCCGGAGCCATCTGCGGCCCTGTTCGGCAGCCTTGGCATGCTTGCCTTGCTGCGCCGCCGCCGCGGATGATCCCGGGAGCATGCCCATCCGCCACCTTTCACGCCGTGCGGTCACTGGAGGGTGGCTTTTTTGGCAACCGACGGCATTTTTCTTTCTCCTTTCATGAAGCTCCTTCCGCTCATCGCCCTTATCGCCAGCGTCTGCACTCCCCTCGCCAGCGCCCAGGCACCCAAGCCCAATATTATCTTCGTCCTCGTGGATGATCTCGGCTGGGGCGATCTCGGGGTGTTCTTCCAGAATGGGCGCAGTGGAAATCAAAAGATCGCCACTCCCAAGCTGGATTCGTTTGCCAACGAGGGCACCCAACTCCGCCGCCACTACTGCCCGGCCCCCGTCTGCGCGCCGTCCCGTGCGTCGCTTCTGTTAGGCGCTCACCAGGGCCACTCGAACATCCGCAACAGCCAGTTCGACCAGACGCTGGAAAACAACCACACCCTCGGCACCGTCATGCGCGGCGCGGGTTATGCCACCGCCTGTCTCGGCAAATGGGGCTTGCAGGGACCCGGCGTGCCCACCGCCCAACCGAGCCGCCCACAGCTCCGTGGTTTTGATTATTTCTTCGGCTACTCGTCCCACCGCTCCGCCCACATTCACTATCCGGAACAATTCGGATCCACCACCGACGACCAGGGTCAGCCGCTCTCGTTTCTTGAAAACACCACCATCATCAACAGCCAGCTCGGCAAGTGTTACTCCACCGATCTCATCACCGCGCGGGCCAAGAAATGGATCATCGATCACCGCAGTGCCAGTCCCTCCCAGCCCTTCTTCATTTATCTAACCTATCCGGCCCCACACGCCCGTCTCGATGTTCCCACCCAGGCCTATCCGGCCGGTGGTGGCGTTTCCGGCGGACTGCAATGGATCGGCACATCCGGAAACATGATCAACACCGCGTCAGGCACCATCAACTCGTGGATTCATCCGGACTACGCCTCCACACCCGGCTGGACCGATGCCGCGAAACGTTATGCCACCATGGTCCGCCGCATCGATGATGCCATCGGCGATCTCATCCAGACACTCGATGACCTCTCCATCGATGATGACACCCTCATCGTCTTTTCCTCTGACAACGGCCCCACCAATGAAGCGGGCCTCGGCGGAGCCTATACGTATGACCCGCGCTTCTTCGATTCCTATGGCCCCTTCGAAGGCATCAAGCGGGATCTGCTCGAAGGTGGCACGCGTGTGCCCACCCTCGTCCGCTGGCCGGGCACCGTCACGGCAGGAGCCATCAATCAGACTCCCGCGCAGTTTCATGACTGGATGGCAACCTTCGCCCAATTCGCCGGCGTCCCGAAGCCCGCACGCGCCGATGGCGTCTCGCTGGCACCCATTCTAACAGGAATCGGCACACAGATCACACCGCAGGTTTACACCGAATTCTTCGTAAGCGGAAACACTCCGAGTTATACACAATTTCCCACCCATGGAGGTGCTGTCCGCTCCCAGATGCAGTCGCTTTATCTGAACGGCTACAAGGGAGTCCGCACCAATCTATCATCCCATGCCACCAATTTCCGCATCTACGATACCCTCAATGATCCTGCGGAAAGCACCAACCTCGCCGGCCAGCCAGGTGTGCCTACCCAACAGCAATTCAAGGACCGCGTCCTGCAGTTGCGCCGTGTCAGCTCCAGCAATTCCCGCTCCTACGACAGCGAGCCAATCCCCGCCATCACCCCGCCTGCCGTGGTCAATGGGCTCGATTACCGCGCCTATGAAATGACCACGCCGTGGGTGCCAGACTGGAGCACACAAACCAGTGTCGCCACCGGCAATGTCCCCACCCCCAATCCGTCGGTGCGAACCCGCGCCGATCACATCGGCCTGCATTTTTCGGGATACATTCAAATCCCGACCGAAGGAACTTATACATTCCATCTCACCACCGACACAGGGGCCTTCATCCGCATCCACGATGCACAGTTGTTGGACGCGGACTTTGGCTACACCGCCGGCACCGAGAAACCCTCCGGAACCATCCCGCTCAAGGCCGGTTATCATCCGATCCGCATCGACTATCGTCATGCCACCGCCGCCACTCATTCGTTCAACCTCCAATGGGAAGGCCCCGGCATTGCGAAACAAGCCATTCCGTCCAGCGTTTGGTTCCGTGCGGACATTCCCGTGCCAGTTCCGCCCAGCGCAGTGAACGACTCCGCCAACACCACACTCGGACAAGCCATCACCATTCCTGTGCTCTCGAATGATAGCGACGATGGCTTCCCCCAGCCCTTGTCCATTGCATCTGTCAGCACTCCCACCCACGGCAGCGCAGTGATCGTTGGAAACTCGGTTCTTTACACACCCGCCGCAGGTTTCGTGGGTGAGGATTCATTTACTTATCTCATCAGTGATGGTCAGGACACCGATGAGGCCATCGTCTCGATCAATGTATTGCCGATCAGCAATCTGACCTGGCTGCCCTTCGATGAAAGCTCGGGAAACAGCGCCAGCGATGCACTCGGCAACCCGATTGGAACCCTATCCAATTTCACCGGCACGCCATGGATCGCAGGAAAACTGGGAAACGCGCTTTCCTTTGATGGTGTGAACGATGGCGTCGTTCTAACCAACAACAAAGGCATCACCGGCGGGGCCGCGCGCACCGTGAGCTTTTTCCTCAACGCCAACGCCAGCCAGACTGCCAACATCCGCCCGACCCTCGTCAGTTGGGGCACTGGCATTACTCCGGGAGTCACTGGCGCCCGTTTTGACATCAATCTCAATCACACCGGCAGTTATGTCCTGCGAGTGGAAGTCACCAATGCAGGTGTCAATTTCACCACTCCCACCCGCGGCGATCTTCGCGGCAAGGGTTGGGTCCACTGCGCGGTGGTGGTTCCCGCCAATGCGACCGTGGCACAAGTGCAAGGCTACCTTGATGGCCAAGCCGCCACCGCCACCCTCGAACCGTCGGCGGCAGGAGCCACGCTGATCAATACCTCCGCGCTTTATGATATCACCATCGGGCGTACCGGCCAAAGCGACCAACCACGCACCCTCAACGGGCTCATGGATGATGTCCGCATCTACCCGCGTGCCCTCAGCGCCACTGAGATCGCCGCACTCGCTTCACAGACTCCCGATGCAAACCTCGCGGACCTTTGGTATCATTCTTATACAGGCATCGACCAACCCACCTCGGGAAATTGGGCGGCAGACGGCGATCAGGATGGATTCAACAGCTTCCTCGAATTCGCCCTTGGTGGCAATCCGACCGCAAACTCGCAAACCATCGCTCCGCGAATGCCGGACACCGGTAACTTCATCTTCAACCGCCGCCTTGCCGGACTGCCCGCAAATGCTTATGTGGCGGAAATTTCCCCGAATCTGCAAACGGGCTCCTGGAATGCGCTGGGAACCACTTCCACCGCTCCACATCCTGCACTGCCGGGCTTCGAGCAAGTCACCGTCCAAGTGCCTACAGCAACCCGTAACTTCGTCCGACTTCGGGTGACGGGTGAACCATGATCCGCACCAACCCAAGATCATGAAACCCTCCAATCCCAACCAATTCCACGAACCCACAAAACCCATTGCTCCCATGAAACCTTCATCACTTGCCGCTCTCGGCGCATCCTTCCTCATTGGTGCCCTGCCTGCATCCGCAGACGTCATCGCGGATTTCTCTGCGGACTTCCCATCCTCCACACTCGGCTCAGGCCAGCCTTTCAGCGGCACGGAAACCAGCGCAAGCGGCTGGCAATATCTATGGAACCCCAACGGCGTGGTTGGAGTCTCCAGCAACTATCAGACACTCGTTCCCAACACCATTGCCACCTGGCCGGGATTCGGCGGTGTTTCTCCGATGTTCACGAACCTCGGCAACAAGGCCTTCAACAGCACCGATCAGGGAAACTTCCGCTTCGGCCGGATCTCGCTGACTTCCATCCACGGTTCCGGCCAAGTCCCCGGCACCGGAGACTACCGCGCCATCGTCGCCTACACCATCCAAGCAGGCGAGGAGGGTCACATCACCATTGCCAACAGCACCTATGCAAAACTCGTGACAACGGCCAGCAATGGCGTGGACATCGACATCTATGTCAATGACACACTGAGGTCCGCATTCAGCATGAATGGATTCAACAGCCTCACCGCCACCGATTTGGATGGCAGTCTCGGCAATCTCTCCGTCGGCGATACCGTATATATCACCATCGGCGACAACAACGACCCGAACAATGACGCCGGCGTGATTGACTTCCAACTCGAGCGCGGCCCCGCGATCGGATACGGCCCGTGGGTCACCACCTACGGAGTTCTCGAAGGCGAAAATGGCGATGACGACAAGGACGGCATCAGCAACCTCGTCGAATATGCCCTTGGCCTCGACCCCAAGACATCCAATCCATCCCCAGGCACCTTCATGGGAAACACCCTGACCTTCAACAAGGGAGCGGATGTCAAGGAAGCCTATGATGTGGAGTTCAAGATCCAAACCACCATAACACTTGCCACTGATTCGTGGACGAATGCAGCTGCCACGGAAACATTGGACACGATCAGCTTCACGCTTCCACCGAATGAAGCCGGGGGCAAACTCTTCGCCCGACTTCTGGTGACGAAACTTTGAATGAATCGCTTTGGTCGTTCCGTTCTATCCCGCGATGCAGGCCGGCAGGGATGGTTGGAATCCTCACGGACTCCGACAAATTCACGGTTTCTTCTTCATTACACATCTTGCCTCTGGAGGGAGGCAACCCGAGGGTGGCGTGCGGTTTGGGTTTCCGCGCGCCACCCTCATTCTTTCAGGCTCACGGAATGAATGGTGGAATGCGCTAAATCGTGGTTCTTCGATCTGTCACCCAGGTTCAGCGAACTGAGACTCTTTGGGTGTTACCCCTTTTTTCGATCCATGTCGTCGCAGGCCCTACCGACGGGCTTCCCGAACGGATGATGGCGGCGTCACGGACATTGTGAAGCACCAGGGGCGGCTCCTTGCCAGCTGATAGAATCTGAAAGCGATCCAGCTTCAGATTTGCCACATCGTCAAACACAGCAGCCGATCGATAGTCCTTTCCGGACACCTTGAGCGTGACGTTGTCAAAGATCAGGTTCTCGGCATGGCGGCAATACAAGCCCCATGCAGGCAGAACACCGAACATCTTGGACTCCGGATAATTCGGCGCGCACTCCGGCACCTTGGTCAGATCCTTCAAGCGGATGTGATCCGGCTTCGGAGTCTCACCGATGCCGCCATAGGTGATTGAGATATTCCTCAACTTCACATTTCTCACCGGGTGGCCTGGCAGACCGGTGATGGATCCGGTGATCAAGGTGGTGCACAAATGCCGCCAGTAGCTTGGAAACTTGTTCATCTCGCTCTTCCTCCGGTTGGGAATCTCCGCAGTCACGTCGGAAATGGTCACGCCGTTGATCGAACCGACAGGACCATCCACATTGCGATGGCCAAGGCGGATGAACAGAGGGTTGTTGGTAGTCCTCATGCGGACATTGGAGATATGGATGTTTTCCATCAAACCTCCATCGACGATTTGCAGGGCAATTCCGGAAAGATAGGTATCGTATATCTCAATGTTTCTCACCGTGATGTTCCTGAAGCCTTTGGCCGATGCCGTGCCGAACTTCAGGGCATTGCAACTCGATCGCAGGCGGCAGTTCTCGATCAGGATGTTCTCACAAAACCTGCGGCTTGATTTGAGACACAAGGCATCATCTTCCGAGTCGATGTCACATCCGCGCACCACCACATTCGAACATCCGTCAAGGTCAAGCCCGTCATTGGTGATGGCCGCAAGCGTGCGGACCTTGATGTTTTCGATCAGCACGCGATCACAATCGCGATAGAGCTGCACCCAGCAGGCGCTTTCACGCAAAGTGATATCGCGGACGATCACATCGCGGCAATTGCGGAAGTTGATGATGACCGGACGCTTCGTTTCACCCGCATCCGGAAACCGCCCCGGCTTGATAGGAGCGATGACGGCATCGGCAAGAGCCTTGCCCTGGCCATCGATGATCCCCTGGCCGCTGATTCCGATGTCCACTTGTCGGTCGGCCATGATCAGCGCGAGGAAATTCAAACGTTGGTAGTGTGAATGATCCGTGCTGCCAAGCAGGATGGCTCCCTTCTCCAGATGCAGTTTCACATGACTTTTGAGACGAATGGTGCCAGTCAGATATCTCCCCGGAGTAAAGACCACCCGCCCTCCCTTCGCCACCGCGGCGGCATCAATCGCGCTCTGGATCGCAGCCGTATCCAACGTCTTCCCGTCACCCGCAGCCCCATGATTTCTCACGTTGAAGTCACCGGCCGCAAGTGGCTGATGGAGGGCGGCGACAAGTGCGACCAGGAGTTTGATTCTGAGCCACATGGGCATTTCTTCGGATTGAATTCACAGCACTATGTGAAGTTTCGTCACTTCGCGCAAGATTAGCGTCGCCGCGGGAGCAATCATTGTCACGACCACCGGATTCATCCTTTCGGATGAGTCAATGCGCCAGAAGGATAACTACCGGAAATGCCATCCCCTCCGCCAAAATGATGAGCGCAGGACCCTTGAACCACGCAGAAGCCATCGTCACGCTTCGGATCGTAGCATCGTGTCCGCAAGCCACGCGCCACATAAAAACCATCCGAAAATCCATCATCATGAAAATCCGCCTCCGTCCTTTTTTTGCCTTCCTCATCGTCATTGGCTCCACCGGAGTCGCCAAAGCGGATACTTACAATTGGAACGGCCTCGCCACCGGCGGTGCGACTGGCTTGAGTGACACTTGGAACACTGCGACTGCAAACTGGACTGGCTTTGGGACCACTTGGCCTGCGGTATCCACCACGAACGATGACGCCGTTTTTGCTGGCACCCCCGGCACGGTGGTTCTCACGACAAGCGTCACGGCCAACGACATCACGTTTTCCCAACCCACCGCCACTTCATACACCATCGGAGCGGACAACACCACCGGGGTCATCACTCTGGATGGCACTACGCCAACCATCAACTCGGCAGGTTCCGCCAGTTTGAACACCATCGGTGCGGCGCTAGGAGGCTCCGCAGGACTCACCAAAACCGGGACCCGCACCCTCCAACTCCGGGGCGTGTGCACCTATACGGGAGACACCCGGGTGCTGAATGGAAACCTTCTCCTCGGACTTGGCAACAACCGCCTGCCGACCAGCACCACCTTGATTCTCGGCAATGCCACCGGCAATACCAATGGCGTCTTTCAGATGAACTCCCGCTCCCAACAGGTGTCCGGCATAGCAACTGCAGGAACAGGCACTGGAAACCGGGTGATCAACTCAAGCACCAGCATTTCCACCTTCACGGTCGCCAA
>JALOTR010000086.1 GCA_025457805.1 Akkermansiaceae bacterium
GCAAGGACCTCAAGATCCTCGATCAGGAATACCGCATTTCCGGCATCGTCGCGAATGCGGACTCCTATCAGGTTCCCGTCCGCGCCACGGTCGTGGAGTGGGACGCGGAATCCAACAAGGTCTTCTCCGGCGACCGCGTGGACCTGACCTCAGGCGGCGCATTCCTGTTTCTCGTCAAAAGCCCGCGCAATCAATACGTCGCGGCCTATGCGGATCAGAACCGCGATGGCAAATACAACCCGGGCGAACCTGCCTGGATGCACGGCGGCCCTGATGGCAAACCGTCACCCGTCGGATTGTCAGGCGACACGCGCGTCGTGAGAGTCACTGGCCAGCTAACCTCCAAAACCCAGATCCCCGCAAGCCTCCTGCAGGCCGTCGCCGCGGCGCTCGGCGACAAAAAGGTGGACGACGTCATCCGCAAGCACGGCATCCGCTTCGCACTTGGCGAAACAGCCCGCCTCGATGATCCACGCTTCGCCGCAACCCGTGGAGAAGACGGTTTGTGGACACCGGCGACCTTTGCGATCGAGAGCGGCTTCGGCGTTTATTTCCTCGATCGTTTCGATCCTGCCAAGACGCCCGTGTTGTTCGTGCACGGCGCGGCCGGCTCGCCGCAGGATTGGCGGCAGGCGATGGAGAAACTGGATCGTGATATCTATCAGCCATGGTTCTATGTCTATCCTTCCGGCATGCGCCTTGCCCAGGCAGGCAATGCCCTCAACGAGGGAGTGAAAATCCTTCATCAACGTTATGATTTCAAACGCCTGCATGTCGTGGCCCACAGCATGGGTGGTTTGGTGGCGCGCGATTTCATCATCAAGAATCACATCGTCGGGGGTCACCGTTATATCAATACCTTCATCACCTTCTCCAGCCCCTGGGACGGTCACGAAGCCGCCGCCATGGGAGTGAAGTTCGCACCCAAAGTGGTGCCCTCATGGTATGACATGGCCCATGGTTCCGATTTCCTCACCCACCTCTACGACCAGCGGCTCAAGGGCAAGGTGAACCACCATCTCTTCTACAGCCATAAAGCCAGCAAGTCGCGCATCCTGCCGCCCGAAAACGATGGCACCGTGAGCGTGGCCAGCCAGAAGCGCAAGGAAGCGGTGAACGACGCGGTGGAAGTCCGGGGCTTCGATGAAGACCACGTTTCCATCCTGTCCTCGCGGGAAGCCCTCAAGGCGGGCAAGGCGATCCTCGATCGGGCGGGTCGCTGAGCCACTGAGAAAAAAGGCACCACGAATCTGACGAATCTAACGAATCTGACGAATCCTTAGTTCAACTGGGTAAGTTCGGAAGTTCCTATCCACATATCTTCATCCGTGTATTCCGTGCGATCCGTGGTTCTCCATCTCCGAATTCAGATCAATCCACAATGTTCCGATACCGCCACGGTGCATAACCTTCGCGCTCCAATTTTCTAACAGGAATTCCCGAGGCATTCACCCGCCACATCGGAATGGGGCCCGCCTCATACGCAGCCACGGATTTCCCGCCATCCAACCAACCGGCAAAAAGCAGGACATGCTGGTGATTGAGCAGGATGTCGCCAGGCTTGAGATGGGACCATGATTTCAAGGGATCACAGATCGAAGGCAGCTCGCGTGTGGAGTAGGGCCGAGGCAGGAACCAGCAACGGGAAACAAAGCCCGAGCAATCGATACCACAGGATTCCATGCTCGTACCGGCATCGCCGAGTTTGCGTTTGGAGGCATCACCGATGTCACCCGCCTTTTTGCCTTCGGCGAGTTTTGTGAGAAACGAATCCGGAGTATCAAATCCACCCCATTGATAGGGCATCCCTTTGGCGGGCACGCCGGGTTTCCACCATCCACGGGGAATGGATGCATCGGGCGTTTTCACTTCGATCCCCTGCCCATCCTTGCCATGCCGGACATGACGTTCCTCCGGCATCCATTCGATCTGGGTATAACGATAGGCCGTTGCAATGGCATACTCACGGGTCGCCTTGGGAGCACACGATGGCAGCAGGGCAAGCAGCAGAAGAAGGAGTAAATGATGTCTCACCCCGGAAATCTATTGGCAAAGTATCCGCCCGGTCACTCGAAAAACACATCTTCATCCGCCCCAAGTGCCCCGCGCCCTCTTCGAAGCCTTCGTCCTCTACCTAAGCCATGCCGACATTGACAACGACGATCTGGCGCGTAATCTGCAGTCAATACAAGCACCTGAACTCAAGAACACAGCCATGACACTTGCCCAGAAATTGCACCAAGAGGGTCGTCAAGAAGGTCGTCAAGAAGGTCGTCAGGAGGGGCTCAAGGAAGGTCGTGTTTCGGCACTCCGGGAAAATCTGTTGGATACATTGAAACTGCGCTTCGGCAACATTCCTGTGGGGCTTGCCGAACTCGTGGGTGACCTCTCCGACGAGGACAAACTCCGCTCCCTGTTGCATTCTGCCATCCGTTGTTCCTCGCTCGAAGAGTTTTCGGAAGGTTTGTGACGCAGTTTGTTAGGTTCTGGCTGGAATCATTTCTCCAAAACCGGGCATTTGCCAAACATCACGCCAAACCACCGCCCGGCGTTCCCGGGGGCAAGAGGGCTTGATTTTCCGCGCAGAAGCCCGACCCTGCGGGGAATCTTCCGATGCAAGGCACTCTCCGATTCGAAAATGTCACCAAGCGCTTTGGCAGCTTTACAGCGGTCGATGGCGTGACGCTGGAGATCGAGCATGGAATGACGTTCTCCTTGTTAGGTCCCTCCGGTTGCGGAAAAACCACCTTGTTGCGGATGGCGGCGGGTTTTGAGAAACCGGATTCGGGAAGGGTTCTCCTGGATGGCAAGGACATCACGCATCTGCCGCCCGAGCAGCGTCCGGTGAATACGGTGTTTCAAAACTATGCCTTGTTTCCCCATCTGACGATCCGCGAGAACATCGCCTTCGGATTGAAGATTTCCAAGCTACCCAAGCCGCAGATCCAGGCGGAGGTGGATCGCATGCTGGATCTGGTGGACCTCACGGATCACGCGGACAAGATGCCATCCAAGCTTTCCGGCGGTCAAAAACAACGCGTCGGCATTGCCCGCGCGCTTGCCAACAAGCCAAGGGTTCTTCTGTTAGATGAGCCGCTGGCCGCGCTGGATCTGAAGCTGAGGCAACGCCTCTTGGTGGAGTTGGATGCCATTCACGACGAAGTCGGGATCACCTTCCTGTATGTAACCCATGATCAGGGCGAGGCGATGTCGATATCCGACAGCATTGCCGTGATGAACAAGGGCCACATCGAGCAGATCGGAAAACCTGCGGAGATCTACGAAACCCCGCGCACGTCCTTCGTGGCGGCGTTCATCGGCGATACGAATTTCCTCGAAGGCCGGGTGACCGAGCCGGTGAGTGAGCGGTTCTCCCGGGCGGAAATCCCGGGGCTGGGGCCGGTGTTGATCGATAATGACAAACCGGTGCGCCCGAATGATCGCATCCACCTTTCCTTGCGGCCGGAGAAATTGATGGTTTCGCGCGAAAAACCCATATCCGGCGAGTGGGACAATGCGGTGCCCGGCACGGTGGAGGATGTGATTTATTTCGGGTCCCATACCCGCTTCTGGGTGCGCTGCGGGGAATATCGCATCTGCGCCGAGCAGCAGCACCGCACCTTTCAACTCGATGAAAAAGCCCCAAGCTGGGGCGATGCCGTCTGGCTGCGCTGGCATGCCAACGACGGATTTTTGTTAGAGCAATATCGGGAAGAAGACGAGGAGTTGCTGACCCTGCCGGAGGAGTGAGAGGCAGGGATGGACCTCCGGGCCGTCCGGCGAATGGAAAGCGAAAGAGGAGCCCAAGTGCGGTCGTTCCGGCTCTCCTTGGGCGTTCCTTTCGCACCCCATTCTCAGGACCGCCCGGAGGATCGGTCCCTACCTGAAGAGATGCGCCTGCTCCAAATTGGCAGGGATGGACCTCCGGGCCGTCCGGCGAATGAGAAGCGAAAGAGGGGCCCAAGTGGGGTCGTTCCGGCTCTCCTTGGGCGTTCCTTTCGCACCTCATTCTCAGGACAGCCCGGAGGATCGGTCCCTACCTGAAGAGATGCGCCTGCTCCAAATTGGCAGGGATGGACCTCCGGGCCGTCCGGCGAATGGAAAGCGAAAGAGGGGCCCAAGTGGTGTCGTTCCGGCTCTCCTTGGGCGTTCCTTTCGCACCTCATTCTCAGGACCGCCCGGAGGATCGGTCCCTACCTTCTCTGGGATCGGCCCCTACTTTTTCCCTCACTTGCCCCAGCGCTCGAGCAGGGTCTTGGCCATGACCGAGGGCGTCTCGGCGACGGCGATGCCGCATTCGGCGAGGATTTTCTTCTTCGCCTGAGCCGTGTCTTCGTCGCCACCGACGATGGCACCCGCATGGCCCATGCGGCGGCCTGGAGGTGCGGTGGCTCCGGCGATGAATCCGGCGATAGGCTTTTTGCAGTGGTCCTTGGCCCAGCGGGCGGCCTCGACCTCGGCGTTGCCGCCGATTTCACCGATGAGAATGATGGCCTCGGTTTCCGGATCGTTGTTGAACATTTCCAGCACTTCCTGGTGGTTGGTGCCATTGATGGGATCGCCACCGATGCCGACGCAGGTGCTCTGGCCGTAGCCGAGCTGGGTGAGCTGCCAAACGGCCTCATAGGTGAGAGTCCCGGAACGGGAAACCACACCCACGTTGCCACGCTTGTGGATGTATCCGGGAGCGATGCCGATGCGGCAGCCGCCGTGGCTTTTCTCACCAAGTCCGGGAGTCACCAAGCCGGGGCAGTTCGGTCCGACGAGGCGGGACTTGGAACCCTTGAGCATGGCCTTGACGCGCATCATGTCCATGACGGGAATGCCTTCGGTAATGCAAACAATCAGTTCCACGCCGGCATCCGCTGCTTCAAGGATGGCATCCGCCGCGAAGGCAGGTGGCACGAAAATGGCGGATGCAGTGGCACCGGTTTCCTTCACCGCTTCACCCACGGTATCGAAAATCGGAACCACGTTTTCGAAAAACTGGCCGCCCTTGGCAGGCGTGACGCCTCCCACGATCTTGGTGCCGTATTCCAGCGAGAGCTTGGCGTGACGCGCTCCGAAGCTGCCGGTGATGCCCTGAACCAGGACCTTGGTGTTTTCGTCGATGAGAATGGACATGGGAAAATAAGTGGGAAGTTATCAGTGATCGGTTATCAGGCGACAGCGGCGACGATTTTCTTCGCGCCATCGTCCATGCCATCGGCAGCGACGATGTTGAGGCCGGAGGCGGCGAGGGTGGCTTTACCGGCTTCCACGTTGTTGCCTTCCAGGCGGACGACAAGTGGCAGGGAAAGGCCGGTTTCCTTGGCAGCGGCGACGACGCCTTCTGCGACGATGTTGCAATCCATGATGCCACCGAAGATGTTGATGAAAATGCCCTGCACTGCCTTGTCACCGAGGATGATCTTGAAGGCAGCCGCAACTTGTTCCTTGGAGGCGCCGCCGCCCACGTCGAGGAAGTTTGCAGGATCGCCGCCGTGGTGTTTGATGATGTCCATGGTGGCCATGGCAAGGCCGGCGCCGTTGACGAGGCAGGCGATGTTGCCATCGAGGCCGATGTAGTTGAGATCGTATTCCGCCGCCGCCACTTCGCGGGGGTCTTCCTCTTCCTTGTCGCGCATGGCTTGGATTTCCGGATGGCGGTAGAGCGCGTTGTCATCGAAGTTGAACTTCGCATCCAGCGCGTAAACGTGGTCGTCGGTGGTGACGACGACCGGATTGATTTCCACCATCGAGCAATCGCAATCGATGAACAGCTTGTAAAGCGAGTGGAGCAGGCGGCCGAATTGGCGCGCGGTGGTTTGCAGGCCGAGCGCCTGGCAAATCTTGCGGACCTGATAGGCTTGGAGGCCGGCGAGGGGATTGACGAACTCGCGGAGGATCTTCTCCGGGGTCTTTTCCGCCACTTCCTCGATGTCCATGCCGCCTTCGGTGGAAACAATGATGACCGGCATGCAGGATTGGCGATCCATCAGGATAGCCAGATAGAGTTCGCGCTGGATGGTCACGGATTCCGCGATCATCACCTTGCGGACGAGACGACCGGCCTCACCGGTTTGTTTGGTGACGAGCGTTTCACCGAGCATGCTGGCGGCGATTTCGCGGGCGGCTTCCGGCGACTCGACGAGGTGAACCCCGCCTTTGAAGCCGTTTTTGAAAACTCCCTTGCCGCGACCACCGGCGTGGACCTGGGCCTTGACGACCAGATGGTTGACCGCGAGCCACTTGGCGGCGTCGTAAGCTTCCTTGGGGGTGGAGGCGGCCTTGCCCTTGGGGCTTGGCACGCTGAAGCGGTCGAAAAGTTCCTTGGCCTGGTATTCGTGGATGTTCATAGTGCGCGGAATCGGGATGGGTCTTCGGAAAACCGCCGGGACCCTATTTCCCCGCCCCTCCCCCGGTCAAGGGTTCCTCTTGGAAAAATCAGCCCCCTGCCGGGAGGCCGTTTCCGCACTCCCCCCACTGCGGCCCGCTAACTGATCTGAAACGGAGAGGGGGAACCACGGAAGTCTCGGAATACACGGAAAATGTGGGAGTTGGGGATGCGATTGAAACCGATGACGGGAATGAGCAGGAGCGGAGGCGTTAGAGATTGCGGGGCCTGGCGTGCAAGGGGGAGTGGGTTTGGAACGCTTGGGTCAGTCGTGGACTCGAATGGAGGTTCTTTTCACCACTGAAACACTGAGAACCACTGGAGACACTGAGAAAAAATCAAAAACCCAGTTCACTCAGTGGTTCTCAGTGTTTCAGTGGTTCCAATAGCCGGATGCAATCATCGATCCACCATTACAACCTCGGCGCGGCTTCGGGCTTGGAACGAGAAGAAAACAAACAGAAACCATCTCTCTCCGCCATCGCCGCCAATCGGATCCATGCATCCTTCCGCAAAAACACCTCGCAATCTCAACCAGTTGCACCAAAATCCAAATTCCATCCCCGCACCTTTCATCACTCACAGGGGTGTTGCGAATTCTACCAACAGGCAGAAAATCAATCCATGAATGATCACCACCGATTGAGTCCAGCGGAGAGATCTGAAAAGGGACTCAGTTTGAACAGAGTTGCTCCTTATGTGATTGGGGCTGTATTGCCATTGCCCGTTTTCATGATTGTCGCCTTCGTCTTAAGTGAAATCCTACATGTAAGTATAAGTGGTTTTTACTCTTTATTGATATGGATTACCACGATAGCCATCGGTTTGGTTTGTAGCGTGCAGAGCGTGCGCTTGGCGCCCAATATCTCGATTGGTTTGATCGGCATCATTTTCACAATCGTATATGCACTTGGCATCGTACTGCTTGGGTTTCTCCTGAGGTTCTGAATCTGAGTCCAGAATCAGAGACAAGAGTCATGTGAGACACACGACGATCCAATTTCGGGCGATTCTGTTTCAATCTTAAGTTTCAGGCCGGGAAGCTCCTATCCAATCACAGCTCTTCCAGATCCCTTGAGCAGGCGGGTGATGCGGGTGTTGAAGGATTCGGCGGTGGCGAGCTTGTTTAGGGTGAGGTGCATGCGGTAGCGCCAGTAGTAGGGCATGATGGCGGGGACGTTGATGCGTTCCGCATCGGCATCGGGGAGGCGGAGGGATTCGTCGATGGCGAGGAGGTCTTGCAGCGGGATGATCGTCCACATGGCGGGCGATTGCAGATGCTGGAGGACGATGCGGGTGGCGATTTCTCCGCTGAGTTCGTGGGGCGGGAAGGCGATGCCGAGATTGTGCCAGGCGAAACTGCCGGTGACGTGGGAGTCCTCGCGCCACCATCCGCGGAGGGTGGGCATGTCGTGGGTGGAGGGGCTGACGACGCTCATGTAGGGAGCGTGGGCGGGATCGGCGAATTGCACATCGGAGGATTTCGGCATGCGCTGGATTTCGAGCGAGAGGATGCCGAGTTCCTTGAGCACGCCCGGCACGCAGGCGGGAACCATGCCGAGGTCCTCGCCGCAGAGCAGCATGGGGCTGGCGCGGCGCATGACGGGAAGTTTTTCATATCCCCTCGCCTGCCAGAAACTTTCCTGACGGCGGTAGAAATAATCAACATATAACTGATCCACCCGCCATTGGGCATCGGAGTGGAGTTCATCGAAGGATTTGGTCGCCTGCAACGAGCAGCGCGGATGAAACAGAGTTCTGTTAGAGCCCGGGACTTCGAAGAACAAGACGTTGCTCGCACAGTCCATCAAACCTTCGCGGAGGCGGTCCGCACGATCCTTCACCCATGGATCCGATAGATTCCAGGTTGCAAAGTGCTCGGCGATCAGGCGCTGGGTGGCGACATGCTGGCGGAGTTGATAGTATCCGTGGCCGC
>JALOTR010000087.1 GCA_025457805.1 Akkermansiaceae bacterium
AAACATCACAAGAAAATCCAAAATGATCCGGCCCGAGATCCGCTGCGGCTTGTTCGGATAGTGCGTGGTTGCGGGCGACCAGCGCGACCTTCGCCCCTTCCGCGGCATAGGCTTTTGCGCAGTCGAGGCCGATGCCTGTAGATCCACCGGTGAGAAATATGACTTTGTCTTGGAGAAGCATGGGAGATCGTAGATGGTGGAAAGTTGATGGTAGATGATGGATCGCGGTGCTCTTGATCTGCAATCTGCAATCTGCGATCCACGATCCTTCTTCACTCAAGATAATAGAGTTCCTTGGTGTCAGACCAGATTCTGCCGGCTTTGAGTGCATCGGCGAGTGGTGCCTGGCAGGGATCGGTTTCCTTCCACCAGCGTTGGGTTTCGGGATCGGCGGCCATTTTCTTCATGTCGGCATCGAAGTCCTTGCCGGTGTATTCGAGATAGGCAAAAAGATAGGTCTTTCCACCGATTTCGCATTCATGGATCGAGAAGTTGCGGATGTTGCAATCCTTCAAGGTGGCATTGACGGATGGCCAGGGATTGGCGTGGAGTTTGCGATAGTAGGCTGCCTTTTCGGGTTTGAGTCCCGTGACCCATGCGTGTCGCTGGACCTGGGTCGGGGCACAACTGCTGGCGATGGCGGCGAGGATGAGGATTGTGAGGGTTTTCATGGGGTCAACGGAAGACGGTGTAAAGGATGAGCATGGCGACGATCACAATGCCGGCGAGGACCTTGTAGTTGAGAATTCCCGGCCATCCCGGGGCTTTGAGTGCATCAAGCGGATGCGGCCAGTAGAGGGCTTGGACATCTTCGCCTGCGAGTTTGGGTTGCAGCTTGGTGAAGACGATCTGGAGCACAAGGCAGGCGACAAACATGTAGAAGGCCATCATCATGAAAGGGGTTTTGATGAAAAAGGCAGGAACCCATGCGAAAGTGGCCGGGAAGCCTTCGTTGAGCGCCTTGAGCGCGTAGATGCCCACTCCGAGAATGGAGCCGAGCCACATGGTCCACTTGGCGCCGCGGGCTGAGGCGGCAGGCCAGAAAACTCCCAACAGGAACACGCAGGTGATGGGTGGAGCCATGTGGGCGATGATCTCGTTGAGCGCATTGAAGATGCTCGCCTTGCGGTCGAGCAATGGCACAAGGGCGATGCCGAATGCAATGGATGCGATCGTGGCGATTCGCCCTATGCGGACGAGTTGCTTGTCACTGGTGGCCGGGCGGAAACGTTTGACGATGTCATAACTCACCATGGTGGCGATCGAGTTCGATGCGCTGGAGAGATTTCCCATGAGTGCGGCCATGAGTGCGGCGGCGAGCAAGCCGAGCACACCCATCGGCAGGAGTTTCTTGATCATCACGGCGTAAACCTCCTTCGAACGGTAGGGACGGATGCCCGCAGGAGCGGGGATGGTTTCACCGGCGGCAGTCTTGATGGTCTTCACCGGAATATCAGGACCGATGATGAGTGATGCGTCCTTGCCCTTGGGTGTGATGGGAAGGGTGGACAGATCGAGCGTCTCGCCTTCCTTCAGGCGGATGGGATCGATTTTCGCTCCGCCGAAGTCACCGGTCACGGCGATGATTTTTTCCTTGTCCACGGTTTGGATGAGGCGGACCTGGGTGACACCTTCCAGATTGCCTTGTTTGACAGCCGTGTAGAGCATCAGGCCGGGAACGATGAAGATGAAGACCGGCAGGATCTTGATGATGCCGCAGAAGATCGAGCCGACGCGGGCATCGTTCTCGGATTTGGCTCCGAGCACGCGTTGGACGATGGTTTGATCCGCGCACCAATACCAGATGCCGAGCACCGGATAACCTAACAAGATCGAATACCATGGCATGCCGCTGTCATCGCCATGCGGGCGGAGCATGCTCATGAGTTTGCCATCGGTAAGGCCCTGGGCGGCGGCGTTTGCGGTGTCCAAGGTGGTGGTCATGCCTTCCCAGCCGCCGGTCTTGTGCCAAGCGAACCAGGTGATGACAAAGGCACCGGCAAGCAGGACGATGGTTTGGATGGTCTCGGTGATGGCGACGGCGGCGAGTCCGCCGACGACCGTATAGATTCCGGTGAGGGCGCACATCAGGAAGATGCAGGTCCATTTTTCAATGCCGAAGATATCATGAAGGATGAGCCAGCCGGTGGCGAGCGGGAAGGCGATGTGGAAGATGATGGCGGCCACGATGGAAACCACCGCAAGCAGGTCGCGGCATTCCCGGCAGTATCGCTTTTCGAGGAAGTCCGGGAGTGTGGCGACTTTGGACTTCAGATAAAATGGAGCGAAGAAAAAACCCAACAAGATGAGGGTGAAGGCGGCCATCCACTCGAAGTTGCCATTGAGCAGGCCCGTGTCGTAGCCGGACTGAGCAAGGGAGACGAGGTGTACGCAGGAAATGTTGGTGGCAAACAGCGCAAGGCCGATGACGGGCCACTTGAGGGTGTGGGCGGCCATGAAATACTCACCCGCGACGGAGTCACCCTTCTGTTTGCCCTTTTTCCTGGTGTTCATGCCGGCCCAGCAACCGAGTCCGACGACTCCAGCGAGGTAAGCAATGATGACGATCCAGTCGAGAATACTGATTTGCATGGGCTTTGGGGTTTTGTGGGATTGCAGGTTTGCCGATCTCGCAAGAGTCTTGCAGAAGACCGGGAAGGGGTCTTGCAAATCCGTTCGGCGAAGGATATTGCACAAGGCATCATGAAGCGCGTTCTCCCATCCCCGATCTACGACAACGGGGCGGATCGTTTTGAAATCGATGATTGCGGGCCCCAGTTCAAGGCCTTGCGAGAGGGAAAAATCGAGCTGCACGCGCTTTCGAAAGGCCACTATCCGGGCAGGCGAATGAAATCAAACATCCTGCCAGGCCTTACGAACGTCGGATTCTGGAATTGCCGGAGATGCCAGGATTGGGGACTGGATTTCCACCGCAATGAGGGCTTGGAAATTGTTTTTCTGGAGACTGGATCGATGGGCTTCGAGGTGGACGGACGGAAGTTCCCCCTTCATGCCGGACAACTGACGGTGACGAGGCCATGGCAACTTCACAAACTGGGCGATCCGCATATCGGGCGTGGGCGGCTTTCCTGGTTGATCCTCGATGTGGGGGTGAGACGACCGAATCAGGAGTGGGTGTGGCCGGATTGGGTGGTTTTGGCGGCGAAGGACCTTGCGGACCTGACGCGCAAACTGCGGCAAGGTGAGCAGTCCGTGTGGTCGGCCAATCCGCGGATCGGACAGGTTTTCAAGGAGCTTGCGGAATGTGTGTTGCAATGGGACGAACCGCGGATGGCCTCGCGACTTGCGGTAGGCGTGAACCGGATCTTGGTCGAACTGTTGGATGTGCTGGCGGAGCAACAATTGGAAGAGTCTCCCTCGCTGGCGACCCGGCGCAGGACTGTGGAATTGTTTTTGAATGACTTGGTGGAGAATCCGGCGAGTTGTGCGCAGCCATGGACCCTTGAAGGCATGGCGGAGCAATGCGGCATGGGGATCACCACGATGGCGAAGTATTGCCGCGAATTGGTGAACACGGGGCCGATGGCATTTTTGAACCAATGCCGTCTCGATCATGCGGCGACGAGTTTGTTGGAAAAACCCAACTCATCCGTGACGGGAATCGCGATGGAAGCAGGTTTCAATTCCAGCCAGTATTTCGCCACCTTGTTCCGCAAACGCTACAAAACCTCCCCCATGGAGTATCGCAGTCGTGGCAAGGGCATGAAGGTCAGTTCCGCGCAAGGCTGATCCGGCAGCGTCTGGCGAATCAATCCGTCCCAGCGGGCACGCGTGACACTGTTCGCAGAGTCACGGGGCCGAGAAGTCCTGAGCTTTGCAAAGGCTCATCCTTTTTCCAAAGTGGAAACGTGACAAAGGAAGTGCGGCCGGTAGGGCTGGTTTTTCCATCCAGGACCCAGCCTGGCCAGGAAACGAGGCTGCCGGTTTTATCACGCTCGCTGTCTTCCGGCAGGGCGGCATCGCCGATGAGGCGGTTGACCCAGAGATTGACCACCGAGATTTCAAGTTGGTTTTTGCCTGCACGTGCTGCTTTCGAGATATCTATCCGATATGGCGGTTTCCAAAGAATTCCGAGGTCCTTGCCGTTGAGTTTGACCCGGGCCATGATGTCCACCTTGCCGAGATCCAGAGTGAGAGGCTTGCCGGTGTCGGAAAGCATGAAGGTGTTGCTGTAAACTGCGGTGCCGGAAAAATGCCGGACATAAGGGTCCGGATGGACACTCCAGGAAATCAGCGGATCAATGCGCAAAGACCGGGAAGCGCTGTTCGCCTGGGGGAAGACCAGGGTCCATGGACCTTTGATTTCCTCAATGGACTCTTTATTTTCTTTGGCCAGCGGCGCAACTGAGGAGGCTCCCGGGCGGAATACCACAAACGATGAACCTTTGGGATCAAGTGAAAGGGTTGCCATGGTGTGATGCTCGCCGGATGGAGAAGTGGCAAGTGACTGGATCCCGCCGGTTTCCGGATTCCAAATCTCCGCACGTTTGCCGACGACGCGGAATGTATAACTTGAGGTGAGTGGTTGATCCGAAGAAGAGGCGATGAAATAGATATCAAAATCCCCACTGCGGCGGTGGATCCATGAAACCTCTTTGGGGCCGATGAAGTCCGCTGGGACATGGAGGCGACGCAGGGCTTCGTTGGCGGAAATGCCCCGAAAAACCCGGCCGCGCCCGAACGGGCGGTCCGATTCATTTTCCATGCCCCAAATCTCGTCGGAGATGGCGCGGAGTTCGGCATCGGCCTTGGCGGCTTGATGGAGGCCGGGTGTTGCCATGGGTGGTTCACCTAACAGGTTGGCACCCGCCTTGACCAGTTCGCGCAGTTTTCCCAAACGCTCCAGCGTCATGGTGCCCTTGTGGGTGAGCGAAATGAGATGATATTGAGGCCCGCCGGGGATGCCGACTTTGTCCTCCAGATTGACAATGCGGCGGAATGTATCAGGCCCGCAAGTGTCATAGTCATGCCCGGCGACGGGTTGATGTTCGAAGCGGTGCAGAGGCTCCTCCGCGGGCAGGGCGAGCACGTCGGTGACAACAGGACCTTGGCGGAGCATCCACTGGCAGCGGGAGAGGTAGTCGTGCCATGGCTTGGACCACTCCCACCAGGTTTGGGTGCTGTCATAGTGCTGGCCCCATTTTCCCATGGTCATGCCGGGCCTGAGCTGGGGGAAACGCTGCATGGCAAAGCGGTGGAACTGGAAACGATTTGCGCCGAGACAGAAAGCCTTGTCGCCGAGTCCCTTCATCGTGGCGGGATGGGAAAGCCAGCGTTCGGTCTCTGCGGCGGTGAAGGCTTCCGCGCCGACAATGAGTTTGCCATTGAGATTGGCAACGGAGGATGCGGCTTTGACGGTGGCGCGGTAGTCATTCGGCTGGAAGGGATGGCTCCAGAACTCGCCCATCGGTTCATCCGTGAAATTGGCAGCATCCAGATCATTGCCTGTGGTGATATAAGGTTGCACGGCGATGCGCATGCCCGAGGCATGGCAAAGTCGCTGCATTTCCGCCCAGAAGTTCTCCGTGACCAGTTCGGAAACCGTCTGACGGAGATCATAGAGAAAACGCTCTGTCGTCTGCAGATCTCCCAACACACGGCCTGTTAGAATGGGAAGATAGGGAGTGATATCATAACCCCGCCGACGATTAAATTCCTGCGGCATCTTCTCCGTCCAGTTTTGACCTCCCGCTTCCCAGCTATCGACGAAGAAGGTATGGAAGGTCTTGCCTGCTTCAGGTCCGGCGAGTTCCACCATGCGCTTCATCACATGCCCGAAGTGGGCGCGGATGCCGCGTGGATCCAGCTTGTCGCATTCCGGTCCCTCGCCTTCGGGAGTGGCGGGCAGGGTTTTCTGACCGGTCCAGGTGTGGCCGATGCGAAGAAGTGTCCAATCTCCCTCCGGGGCGTCCCAGGTGATGGAACCATCCGGTTTCATGGAAGATGATATGTTCACCACGTCTTCCAAGGAAATACATGCGTTTGCCGGGGCCTTGGCGTCCAGCGGGGCACTGCGCGAGCCTTTCCAGCGAATGTAGTTGAGCCAAACAAGGCTCTTCATGTTGAAATCATCGATCCGATATTCGGACTGTGCTTTGGTTTCCCGGATGGCGAAAACGGCAACATCGCGATAATACCCGCCCTGAACCGGCGGTTGGGGGAGATTGCCGATGAAGGGTTTGCCGCCCTGGATGCGGGTGGCGCTATCCACAATCTTTTGTGAAGCCAACTCGGGTGTGATCCACGGGCCGCCGTTTCCGCTATAGCCCGGACCGTTCTGACTCATGATCTCCAGCCCAAGACGCGAGGCTTCAGATATTTCCCATGCGAACATCTCCTGCCAACTCTTGCCCATGTAAGCATGCGGCCCGGCAGGGATGCCGGGTTGGGCCACATCGAACATGGTCACGCCACCGATGCCCGCGCGCTTCAGTGCCTCCAATTCACGGGTAATGCATTCCTTGTCCACATTTCCATGAAGCCAGTGTCCCCACACCCAGGGGCGGGCGGAGTCCGGTGGATTGATGAATCCTTGTTCCAAACTGCTTGCTTCCTGAGCACTCCATGCCTGAAGCGAACAAAAGAGATGGAGCGCTGCGGTGATTCCGGAAAACGAGCGTGTCAGGTGACGGGCTTGGAGCATCGATGCGATAGATTGAAACAGGAAAGAAGCGGAGCAGGGGTTTTCATCCACATGCCCCTCAGCAACCTCAGGGCTGTGAAGCCTTGATGCGGGTGAAAAGCTTGCTTGCACTCCCGCTGGTGACGGTGGTGGTGACGGTGACCACGCCCGAGACAGGGGGTGCCGGGACGATGCTGGCAATGGTGCCAGCGGTATTGCTGATTCCGCTCGCTTTCCATTCACTGAGGTCGGCCGACCATTCATAGGTATAGGACACATCCGTCGCCAGGTTCGGATTCAATGCATGGGTAAAGGTGGCGGAGCTTGATGTCGCCGAGATATTGGCAAGGCCCGCGCTTGATGCGTTGGGGTTGCTTCCTAAAATATGCTCCACGCCATTGGGGACTCCGTCGAAGTCGGAATCCGTGATGAAGCCCGTGGCAGGTGCGTTGGCAGCGAGCCATGTGGCATAGGTGTTCGTGGGTGCTGGGGTGACGACGAGGCGCCCGTCAGCCTCGGTGAAGGTGAAAAGTCGGCCGCCATCGGTCTTTGTCCAAACTCCGGATGACGTTTCCACAAATCCGGTCACGCTGAAATTCGCACCATAGGTTTCTGCAACGTTGTCCACATCAATCACGAGCCATGAACTGTTGTCCGGAGCAGTTGTGGTATCCGCGAGTTCAATGTTCAGTGCGCCATTCAAGGTAAGCAAGCCGCTGCCATTGCCGGTGATCTTGTTGCTGGAGAGGTCGGACTTTGGAAGAAACCGGGTGCTGCCTCCATTCGCAAGGATCAGTGTGCCGCCGTTGACGGTGGTGTCGCCCTTGTAGGTGTTGGTTCCGGAAAGGATCCATTTGCCGGCACCCTGCTTGACGACAGGAAGGGTGTTTGCCGCATTGTTCTCGGTGATGTTGCCGCTGACTGTGTTGTCATTTATGGAGGCCCCTCCGAGGTAAAGGGTTCGGCCGACGGCAGTTTGGGTAATGTTTCCGGAGATGGTGAGAGTGTCGGCCGCACTGGAGATGTTGAGTGCGGCGTTGCCGGTGCTGAAATTGATCGGGCTTTGGATTTCGTTGTTGCCGCTTTCGTTGTGGATGCCGCCGGTGTCCGCGGAGGTTGACGACACGAAGAAGTCGATGTTGGCCGGGATGGTGATGCCGCCTTTGAGCCAGAGGGAACGGCCAGTGCCCTGCATGACGATGCCCTTGCGGTTGGTTCCACCGGGGGTGGGGTCCGCGACGCCGAGTGCGGCGGAATTGGAAAGCGTGAGACGTCCGGCGGTGACGCTGATGTTGCCGGTGAAGGTGTTGGCGGCGGACAGTTCGAGGTTTCCTGCCGTATCTTTGGTAAGCCAGGTGGTGTTCGTGCCGGACAGGTTGACGGAGCTGGCGAGGACCGCGCTGACGGTGCCCGCCTTGCCGGCGCAGCTCGGGGCCGAAAGCACGCCGGTCGTGCCGATGATCGAGCCGCTGGTGACGGTAAGCGCGCCGATGGTTTCGTTCTTGCTGTTGATGTCGAGCGTGCCGCCATTGACGTTGACGGGTGCGGCATCTGCGATGGTGCTGGTGGCATGGCCGAGCTCCAGGATGCCGCCGGAAACCGTCGCGGTTCCGGTAAAGGAGTTGCTAGCTGTCAGGATCAGTCTGCCTGCTGCCGATTTG